>CAZILN010000383.1:0-9288 GCA_964540005.1 uncultured Bacteroidaceae bacterium
ATACCAGCATTTACCAGTATACTGTCAACACCCTGGTTTTTAATAATGAGAATCATTTATTTTTTCAGTATGACAGTGAAGAGAAAATTGCTGAGTTTGAGCTGGTGCCGCATGATATGAGTATCATTGACAGTTTTTCAATTGTCCCTTCGGGTGATTTTGAGATCATTGATTCCCTCCTGAACATCAATAATGAATACTTCCGTTTCAAGGTCCAGTTCACTGACCTTACTGCCAGTGATTTCCTGAAATTCAGCTTCATCTATAAGGACACTTCCCTGCTGCAGGCTGTGATTACTGAACTCAGGTTGTTCCCTTATACCAGCACCTATGCAAAATTTTATCCCCTGACTAATGAATTGTACATAGGGGAAGAAAAGGTATTTGAAATCATTACCAACAATATTGAAAACATACGGTTTTCAAACGACTGGCAGAAAGCAGACGGATTAAATTACAGGTTCTCCAAGACATTCAACCAGCTCAGGATGCATATAATCCCTAATGCTCTTGGGGAAATGCCTGTCAGTATTACCCTGTCAACCAACAAACCCTTTCTGAATGAGGATCTTCAGCCGGTATATGAGCTGGAACCGATCAAATACAACTTTAATGTTAAAAAAAGCAGGCTGCAATTTATCAATATCGACAAGCGGGAGATCACCCTGGATGATTCCACGCGAAGTCAGGGAATAGAAATACAGATGGACAACAGCCGGTTGATGCGAATGCAAAAAACCTACCGTGTGGAAGACCAGGAGGAGCCCGGGGGAACACTGATTGCTGAGATATTCACGCGAAACCTGCTGAATAACGACCGAACCCTCAGCTGGCTCAGGGTGTATAACTACCACAGGGAGTCGCAGGGATACCTCTATATCAAGGACGGGGACCAGGCACAGTTTATTACCAATTTCAACATTACTCCCAGGACCGAGATCAGCAGCATGCAGATACTCCGTAACGGTCAATGGACCGGTAACCTGTCGGTCTACCCGGGGGAGATCATTGAACTGAAAATTGAAGGTCAGGAGCTGAATAAGGCGAATTTTATTTTTGAGGAACTGATAGACCTGACAACCGATACCCTTATACAGTCAGGGAACATGATAAGGTACCGGTACCAGGTACCCATGAATGTCATTAAAAAACAGCTTTCGCTTTACAACCATGGACAGAATACCGGAAGGTCGCTGAATGTGAAGGAATACCAGGAACCCAGGCCCTTTGATTTTATCTGGATCAACTTTGACGGTACAAAAAGAATCCTCGCCGACCTGCAGCAGACTGTCCTGGTGGACAAAACCGTTCAGGACGTAATATTCGGCGCCGAACGCAGGATGATAGACACTGAAGACAAGTTGTACGGCAAACAATATCTAAAAATAGAAATGACCGTCACCGGAAGAAGGGATGAACTGATCGAGATGAAAACAATTGAAAACATAGTGGTATGCCCGGGCGTCAACTCTCCCAGGTATGAACATTATGAAGAAAACGAGTGCGGACCGGTTTACCTGGCTCTCAATAGTTACCTGAGGAAAAAGACCCACCAGCTGGATATCTGGTCAAAGATCCGTCTGAAGATCAGCCATCAGAAGGATAAGTATGAGCAATCCGGATACGAAAAGGAAATTGAGATCATCCTGAAGAAGGAGTATTCTTTCGATATTGATCTTTCCTTCCCGGCCGGACTTATAACCGTTTCGCGGCCGGATGAGGCCACGCCGAATGATAAACTGGGAAGCCTCTCGGGGATCAGCATAGCCATGATAGCCCAGTTTACTTTCTATCATCCCGAAAAGATAAACACCCCCAGGCCCTATAAGATAGGGGCCGGTTTCCTGGCCATGAACACCTTCAATTTCAGCGAGACAAATTCCGACCGGGACCTGGGCATTGTTATAATCGGCTCGCTGTACCCGACTACAAAAGATGTTAAACTGACCTTCCCGCTCTATGTGGGAGGAGGGTACTTCCTGCAACAGGAGAAATTCTTCTTCCTTGTTGGTCCGGGTATCAGGATACGGTTTTAGGGAAATATTAAATAATTAAATCCTGCAATTCCATGAAATCATTCATTTCAAGCTTTCTGCTGGCAGCTCTTTGCATATGTATGCCGGGCCAGACGGGACTGGACTATTATTTACCTGCTGACGTCGAATATGACCCTGATGTCGCGGCACCGGAATCGGTGATCGGTCACCAGGTAGGTGAATGGCACCTCAGCCATGACAAACTGGTATATTATTGTATGGCATTGGCTGAGAAGTCTGACCGGGTCATATATAAAGAATATGCCCGCTCTTATGAGAACAGGCCCCTGTTTCACCTGATCATAACTTCACCTGAAAACCATGGGCGCCTGGAAGAGATCAGGAAAAGGCATGTGGCACTCTCAGATCCCGGTGAAGCTGTTCCTGAAAATATGGATGACATGCCGGTAGTTGTCAGGCTGGGGTACAATGTTCACGGCAATGAAAGCTCTGCAGGCAACGCTTCCGTCCTGGTAGCCTATTACTTGGCAGCTGCCGGCGGACAGGAAATTGAAGACTGGCTGGACCGGATGGTTATCCTCCTTGACCCCTGCCTTAATCCCGACGGATTTAACAGGCATGCCAGCTGGGTCAACCTGCATAAGAGCCAGGTGCCAATGCCAGATCCTGATAGCCGTGGATTCAACGAGGTATGGCCGGGAGGCAGGACCAATCATTACTGGTTTGACCTGAATCGTGACTGGATCCTGGTTCAGCATCCCGAATCCCGGGGCAGGGTCGATGTATTTCATCAGTGGAAACCCAATGTGCAGACCGACCATCATGAAATGGGATCGGATGCCACCTTCTTTTTCCAGCCGGGTATCCCATCCCGCACCAACCCTTATACGCCCGAAGAAGCCACGGTTCTGACCCGGAAGATAGGCGATTATCATAGCAGCGCCCTGGATGAGATTGGTTCTCTTTACTTTACTGAAGAGAGGTTCGACGATTTTTATTATGGCAAAGGATCTTCCTATCCGGATGTAAACGGGGGTATAGGAATATTGTTCGAGCAGGCAGGGACAAGGGGGTACGTGAGGAATACAGACCTTGGTGAGCTTACCTTCCCCTTTGCGATCCGGAACCAGGTAAAGGTGTCTTTCTCCACGCTGAGGGCATCCCTTTCCCTTAAGGATGAATTGCTGGAGCACCAGGTGGACTTTTACCGCACAGCTCTTGCGGAAGCTTCCACACACCCGGTCAAGGGCTGGGTATTCGGTGATCCGGAAGATGCGACAAAACTGGACCAGCTGCTGGATATACTCCTGAAGCACAGGATACAGGTGTATGAGATCAGTAAGACAATTAAGCTGGGCAGCTCAAGGTATGAGCCCGGTTCCGCATATATTATCCCCCTGGCACAGGCTCAGTACAGGATGGTACATAGCCTCTTTGAACCGGTCACATCTTTCGAGGACAGCCTGTTTTATGATGTCAGTGCCTGGACCCTGCCATATGCTTTCAATATTCCCTTCGCCCCTGTAAATACCCTGAAACAGGTGGAAGAACTTACCGGTAATGAGATTACCGGGATCCCTGCACGTTCAGGTGAAGTAATGGGAGGTCCGGGCGAAGTCGGTTACCTGTTTGAATGGACGGATTACCTTGCCCCGCAAGCACTCTATATGATACAGGATGCCGGTATGCTGGCCAGTGTCTGCACGGAACCTTTTACTGCCGGCATTGACGGATCAGAGCATTATTTCTCCTATGGGAGCATATTTGTACCTGTGGAAAAACAGCCTGGTTCGAAGGATGAACTTTTCGATGTGATGAAAACGGCAGCTGCGTCAACCGGGATCAGGATATACCCGGTATCATCCTCCTATACCATGCAGGGCGCCGACCTGGGCAGCGGAAGTATTGTCCCTGTAAGGAAACCGGAAGTATTGATGCTGGCAGGAAATGGGATCAGCAGTCTCGTTGCAGGAGAGGTATGGCACCTGCTTGATACCCGCTACAGGATACCCCTCAGTCTGATAGAACCGGACAGGTTTAATGTTATGGAGATGAGCGATTATAATACTATTGTCCTGCCTTCCGGATCCTATAGTACAATCTCTGATGATTGCATACGCAAGCTTAAGGAATGGATCAGCAACGGAGGCACCCTGATAGCCCTTAACCGGGCAAACAGCTGGTTAAAACAAAAGAAACTGATAGATATTGAATTTGCAACAGTAGCCTCAGACAGCAACAGATCCTACCTGTACAAAGATCTGTCACTTAACCGGGGTGCCCAGTATATTTCCGGTTCCATTTTTGAAACAAAACTGGATATCACACATCCGGTAGGATACGGTCATTCCCGGACCAGCATTCCGGTATTCAGGAACAGTACCCTCTTCGCTGCCGATGTACATAAACCCTATGCCGTGCCTCTCAGGTATACGGCTGATCCATTGCTGAGCGGATATATTTCCGGCCGGAATTATGAAATACTGAAAAACTCTCCCGCAGTAGTAGTATCCTCAATAGGATCGGGAAAGATCATATCCTTTATGGATGATCCCAATTTCAGGGGGTTCTGGTACGGGACCAATAAGCTCTTCATCAACGCCGTGTATTTCGGACACATTATTTCAACTGAGTCTACCAGGTGAAGTATTATAAAGGACACTATTATTCAACTACATAATTAACATGATGTCAGGTTGAATAATAGTGTCCTTTTTTGCCTGTAGTAGATATCAAAATAATGTATCAGGACTTGTTAGGTAGAAGGCTGAGTTATATATATCCTAATTTACCCTGGCAGACAATCAAAATTATGTATCCGGGCGGTTTCGGTAAATGAGAAAGGCTGCCTTTAATAAGACAGCCCCTTCTCATTCATTCAGGTATTATTACTCAAGAATAATAGTCTTGTAGTAGGTTCCTTCCTCGGTTATTATCCTGAGGTAGTAGAGTCCGTCCGGTATATTGATGAGTTCTATTGACTCAAGGACGGATCCGTTCACCGGCTCAAGCTTCCTGTTCCAGATCTTCTGTCCCAGGGTACTGTATATCTCGGCCTCAGCTTCTGAGAAATTAACGGGATTGATCTCGAGGGTGAATATCCCCGAGTTAGGATTCGGATAAACATTTATGAACCTCTCCAGCTTATTATCAATCCCTGTTGAGACAGAATAACTTGCCTGGAATCCGCCTCCGGTTTCCGTTGAATTGGAAGTAAAGTGGATGAAGGCTGCCGTTCCGGGTATCCAGATGGGACCTGTTGGCCGTTCTACATTATCATATGTACCAATATGAGTGCCATTTGCATCTGTGCCGCTGTACACCCTGATGGCATCTCCGACTTTAATATCAAAACTGGCCGAATCAAATTCAAGCATCACTCCGGTTACCTGGCCGGATGGGTAAATGGTCCATGTACAATTGGCACTGTTCCTGTAGTTCCTGTCGGTACAACCATGATTGAAAGATCCCGTTGTCTCAATCAGGGAATAATCGGAACAGGCTTCACACCTTACAAAGATGTCGATAGCAATATCACTGGAACATCCTGATGCTGCCGTGCCGGTAACGATGTAAGTAGTATTCTCAGTGGGTGTTGCATTATAAACCTCACCTGAAACAAACATAACATCATCATCCGGTGTGAAGGTATAGCTTAAGGCTGCATTATCCAGTGTGATGGTAGCAGTATTGCCAGATTCTATCTCATCTGCAGTTGTAGTATATCCGAATTCCGGAAGAGCTAACAGGGTTACATCGAAATTATCTGTTATGGCACAACCGTTCGAGTTCAGCACTTCCTTGTACATATAGGTTCCGGATTCAGTAATATCAACTTCATTACTGCTTATAGTATCCGTTGTCCCGACTTTTACCCAATAATAGGAATGCCCTGCAGTTATATCTGCTACAAGACTTAATGTATCGCCCGTACAAACAGATTCGTCAGGCCAGTCAACCTGATCTGGACAGGGAGTATTTTCTATTACCTGGAAACTCCTTACTACATCCGGGGCAGGATTATAATCCACATTCCCATCCTGCATGGCGGTAACTGTAATGGTCCCTGTAGCGGTCAGTGAAATGGTGTTACCTGAGAGGGTGCCCGGACCGGTAATATCAAAGCTTACCGTTAATCCGGAAGTTGCGGTGGCGTCGAGCACTACTGTTCCCACCCGTAGTTCAACATCCGGCAAAGCATCAAATGCAATAACCTGATCCGTCTTACTCGGATCTTTTACATCGAAAGAAGTGTTGGATGATACCGGCAGATAATCGCTGTTTCCGGCCTGGTTCACTGTTACCGTTACCTCACCAGGTACTCCTGTAAGTGTCAGTGTATCTACGTCTACAGTAGCAGGTCCTGTTACCGAATAGGTCACCGCTAATCCTGAGGATGCTGAACAGCTAAGGATGATGGGCGCATTGTCGATCGGAACATCCGGAAAACTCTGGAAGGTTATATACTGTGATGCCTTGCTTACAATCACTTGCTGGAACACAGAATCCGCCTCCATGTAGTTTTCATTGCCATACTGGTATGCCGTTACAGTTACCAGTCCGGCCCCGTTCAGTACCAGTGATCCTCCGGATACAGTAGCATTTCCTTCATTAACCAGGACAGTAACCGGGAGTCCGGATGTGGAAGTAGCACTCATGGTATGCGGATCATCCCCGAAGGTCATGTCAGGTATGGTAACAAAAGTGATTGTCTGTGAAGCCTTTGCTACTGTGAAGCTCCTGGTGACCAATGGGGCAGGATTGAATGTCGCATCCCCGGCCTGCATTGCCTCCACAGTTATAACACCAACTCCTTCAATGGTCAGGGTACTGCCCGATATTGATGCCGGTCCGGATACCAGTACAAACTCAACCGGTAATGTTGATGAAGCAGTGGCTACAAGGGATATGTTACCAGCTCCGTAAATATAATCGACGATGGAATCAAAAGTAATTGACTGGTCAGTCTTCGTTAGATCTGTCACGGTAAATGTCACACTGTCCTTAACCGGGTTGTAATCAAAGTTCCCTGCCTGTGAGGCCCGCAGGATCACAATCCCCGAACTGCCGCTCAGAGTCAAAGTGTTAGAGCTTATGGTGGCCGGACCGGATACTGTGTGGGTCAAAGCCAGTCCGGAAGAAACGGTTGTTGTCAGAGCAAAGGGACCGTCATTCACCGTAACATTCGCAAAGCTCTGGAATGAAACATACTGATCCCCTTTACCAACCTTGAGTGCCCGGATCACGGAGGGAGCAGCATAATAATCGACATTCCCGGTCTGAGCAACCGAAACAGCTACATCTCCTGCTCCTGTGAAATGCAATGTGTCGTTAATGACCTGAGCCTTACCACTGATGACCGTGTAGCTAACTGTCAATCCGGAACTGGCCACAGCATTAAGAGGATAGACATCCTCACCGAACACCTGGTCGGGTATTTCCGGGAAATCAATTGTCTGTGTGGCCTTGGTCACCGTGAAGCTCTGGTTAACTGTTAAAGCAGGATTGTATGTTTCATCTCCCGCCTGTAATGCCTTAACGGTGACAGTTCCGGCACCCAGCAGATAAACAGTATCCTGGGATACGGTGGCCGGTCCGGATACAATCTGGAAGGTAACCGGCAAGCCGGAATTGGCAGTTGCGGTAACCTCCACAAATCCGTCACCGAATGAATGATTCGCAATGGCATCGAAAGTGATTGTCTGATCGGTTTTACCTGGATCGGTTACCGCAAATGATGCACTGTCAGTAACAGGATTGTAATCCTCGTTACCCTCCTGTGTGGCAATAATCGTGACCACACCAGACAATCCTACCAGGAAGATCGTATCGTTTGCTACCACGGCAGGGCCGCTCACCGAGTAGGCAAGTGGCAGTCCGCTGCTTGCCGTACTTGTCAGTTTAACAGGCGAACTTGTTACCTGCAGATCGTCAAATGTCTGGAATAAGATCACCTGGTTGCCTTTCTCAATGGTTAGTTCGGCAATCACTGAATCTGCTGCCAGGTAATTGTTGCTGCCTCCCTGGTATGCTGACAGGATCACTGTTCCGCCTCCCTCGATATACAGGGTATCACCGTTGACGGTTGCGCTGCCGCTGTTTACCTTAAATATTACCTTCAGTCCTGATGTAGCCGAAGCAGTAAGGATATGCTCGTCACCTATTGACAATCCGGGTATCGCTGTCATATTAATTGACTGTGCAGCCTTATTGACAGTGAAGGTGCGGGTAACAGATGTGGCCGGATTATATTCGGCGTCTCCGGTCTGAATAGCAATGATCTCAATTACTCCTGCATCCCCCAGGAACGCAGTATCCCCGACAATGGTTGCCGGACCCGATGAAATCTGGAAGGAAACGGGAAGGGCCGAGCTGGCTGTAGCCGTCAGCACTACCCACTCATCACCGTAAGTAAAATCGATAATGCTGTCAAAGACTATAGTCTGATCCTCTTTGGTTATGTCATTCACACTAAAAGACCTGGTCAGGTTTGCCGGTTTGTAAATATCGTCACCCGCCTGGCTGGCTGTTACGATTACCGAGCCCGTCTCACCCGTCAGGATAACCGTATCATTTGAAATAGTGGCCGGTCCGCTGATGGAGAATGCCACGGGCAATCCGCTGCTGGCTGTGGCCGTAATCTCAAAGGGAAGATCCGTAACCACCTTGTCAGTTATGGCAGCGAAAGTGATCGCCTGGTCCAGTTTTCGCACAACATAGATATGCTCTGCCGTATCTGAGGGCAGGTAAAAATCGTTACCTTCCTGATAAGCTCTTACCAGGAAGGAATCAGCCTTATTGGGATACAGGGTATCAGCCGAGATGAATCCATCACCATCCAGCAACTCAAATGTGACTGTATCTCCTGAGGTAGCTAATGCAGTCAGCTGGAGTCCCAGCGGATTATAATCCAGATAGCTAACCGTATCGAAGCTGACTGTCTGGGCGGCTTTCAGCAGGTTCCAGCCCGGACTGTTGGTCGTATCCGAGAAATAGGCGTTGAAAACAGCTCCACCGGTAGCCACAACATCCTGGATATCGGCATGATAAACGCTTACAATACCATCCGTTTTATTGAAAGTAGCCTGGTTCCCGTCACTGTTGGATTTGAGTGTAACTGGCTGCGCTTCTGTGCCGACTACATTTAACTGGTCAAAAGTGAAGGTACTTGCGTTCTGTGCATACAATATTGTTCCCGGAGTCAGGCTGATGCTGTTAAAAGTTGAGGAACTATTTAAATTACCATAGTTATTGAGAACCAAATCATTATACACAATTCCCCAATCGCTCT
>CAZILN010000384.1:0-11379 GCA_964540005.1 uncultured Bacteroidaceae bacterium
GCATTAACAGAGAAGGGACACCTCGAAGAGTTCATCACATTGAGCTCTTTCTGGATGAGGAAATCAAAACCATTATCTGTGACAGGTTTGACCTGCTTGACGGGTTGAAACCAGCGGACCCTTTCTTTGATCTGAAAAGGGAGGTAAGAATACAGCGCTTTCTTGGTTATGATTATGTACGCTGCGCTCTGGATGATTTTAAAATGCCACTGAATAAAATAGCAGTAGAAGATACTGCAGAATTTCAGAAAGAGGGAGGCAGGGAATTCATCAATGAAAAAGAAGGGTTGATTACCGTTTGGACAGCATTTGAACAGTACCCCTGGCCTGATCCATCCGGTTGCACAAGCAGTAAACTTGAATGGTACGAGAAAAATCTGCCTGATGACATGTGTGTAATCGGAAGCGGGGGATTCGCTCATTTTGCCGAGTTCCTGAGCTGGTTAATGGGGTATGAGACCCTTTGCTATGCCCTGTTTGAAAACAGGGAACTTGTTAGTGCTATAAGTAAAAAACTGATAGATATTTACGAGGTGTCACTTAAAAGAATGCTTGAGTTCAGCAGGGTGAAAATCATCTGGGGTTCTGATGATATGGGTTTCCGGGGAGGCCCCCTGATCAGTCCGGATGACCTCAGGGAATTTGTCCTTCCGGGGCACAAATTAATGGCTGAAATGTCCCATAAAGCGGGCAGGCCCTACCTCCTGCATTCATGTGGGAACCTGGAACTGATCATAGAAGATCTGATCATGGAGGTTGGGATTGATGCCAGACACTCATTTGAAGATACTATTGAGGATGTGATTACTGCAAATACCCGCTTTGGCGAACGAATAGCTCACCTGGGGGGTATTGATGTTGATTTTTTGTGCAGGAGCGATGAAAAGGAGATACGCAGCAGGGTAAGGGAGACCCTCACTGCATGCATGCCGGGTGGAGGATATTGCCTGGGAACGGGCAACTCGGTAGCTAATTATATCCCTGTTGAAAATTACCTGCACATGCTTGATGAGGGCAGGAAGTATTCCTTCTGATCACCGTTTAACACTATGCATTTTACCCCTCAGATCAATCAGTTATAATTTTGGTGACAGCTATAATGGTCTCTGTGGTTGTGGCAGTAGATCCTTGAAAATCTGTATATTCAGTTGTTTTCTTTGTTGCATTCCCTGTAGTATAGATCCTGTCTTCAGAGGCATTTATTGCCAGTCCGGCCGGCCAGTTAATGATGATTTTTGATGACTTGGTACGGGTTACAGCATCCTCGATCCACTCAATATTGCCGTCTTTATTGGTTTTAGCAACAAAAGGACCTTTGACATTTTCCCCGTTGAACTGTCCCTTTTTGAATGAAAGCGCTCCGTATAAATATGTATTTCCTTTACTGTCGGCTGAAAATCCTGTAACCATGGAGCCCAGTTCGCTTGAGGCTGTTTTTACCCATTGAGCAACTCCATCAGGGGAAAGTCTGGCGACAAAAATATTACCCAGTTCGACTTTTTTAATAAAACCATCTGAAGGAACAATGATGTCATCGAAACGTGCTTTGTCAAAATATTTACCGCTTATGAATACATTTCCCCCGGCATCCACATCAATAAATGATGCGCCTTCGATGTCAATTGCGGGTTCAGCCGGATTGAAGGGTGCACCCGTACCAAATTGTTTCATCCAGACTGTTTCACCCATAGGACCAAGTTTCAGGACCAGGATATCTGAAAGTCCGTTTGCAGCAAGTGCTTTACCCTCAAAACTTGAATTTCCTCCAATTGCCCCTGCCAGGTATGAATTGCCCTGATTATCAACTTCCAGGTCCTGAAAAATCATACCCAATCCTGCAACTCTTTTCCAGATAATTTCCCCTTCAGGTGACAGCTTGAGCAGTAAGGTATGGTTCCCTGTATAGAAATCAGGAGCTGTGATCTCAATATCTTCATAATATGCCTTGCCGAGGTACTGTTCTTCAACCGGAAGGGAGGGATCATGTTTCCAGTCGGCATACATACCCAGCACATTGGCCGCCAGGTATACATTCCCTTCGGCATCTGTTGTGAGAGCCGTTCCGGAGCAGGAACCGCCAAATGCTGAGTAATAATTACCTCCCTGCTTTACCCATAGGAATTCACCATCAGAATCATACTTGGCAATATAAAATCCTGTTTTCACTTTAGGGGTGAGAGTAACTGATCCAAAGTTTGTCTTATCTTCGAAGGATCCAGTGACAAATACATTCATATCCCCGTCAGTACAGATATCCTTTGCAATTATATTCCCAAATCCACTGATCTGTCTTCCCCAGAGTACCTGTTCCCCATCCGGATCTATTTTCGCAATGAAGGCGTCTGTAGGACCGGTCTTGTTTTTACTTTTTAGGACTATATTCTCCCCAAACATAATGTTATCGGTGAAGTTTGCACTGAGATAGAAATTATTTTCCCTGTCAGTGCACACTTTGTGATCTGGTGATACCTGGGAGGCCTGACCGGTGATAGTCTTCACCCACATTGTTTTCTGTGCCTGTCCGGATAATGATAATAACAGCCCTGACAATATCAGTATTGATTTCATAATTGATATGGTTTAATCGGATAGGAACCCGGTATTCCCGGATTCCTTAATTTGAATGTGAACCTTGAATTATCTTTTATCTTCCTGGGCCGTTTCTTCCTTCAGCCAGACACCCATCTTAGTGGCCATTCCGATCATGATATTTTCGTATCCGTCTGTTTCCACGTTCCCTGCCGGATCGTCAGTGTCTTTGGTGGGAGCTCCGATGGGACATCTGAGAGCACAATACAGATTTCCTTTGCGGTAGAGCGGGCCTTCTTTTTCTCCTGGTTCCAGGCTGATAGGATTGGGTCCGAACATGATCATGGCTACACCCAGGATGTCGGTATTAAGTTTGTCCTCGGTCATGATTAGACTATTTACCATGAGTACAGCATCCACATCCAGCCCTTTGCACAGCTCATATCCCAGCTGTTCATAGATTTCCTTATTCTTAAATTCATTCAGATGGAAAGAATATGTTCCTTCGCTTCCCTTAAAAACAGTTGCATCATACATGGGTACTATGAACCGGTATCCTTCAGCTGCCATGTGAACATTTGAGGATGTTACTGCCAGTTTATTCACAAAATGCTCCTTGGGTGTAAATTCAAAGTCCATATAGAAACCCTTTTTCTCATCTGTATCAAGGAATTCATCCGGGGTCAATACCTCCATGCCATATTCGGCAAAAGTTTTCTTGAGGGGTTCTATTGCCACATTTTTATAGGCATTTACAATAATTTTTACCAGGCCTTCAGAAGTAGATACAGTAGAGAATACTGTAGCGTTAGGGGTATTTTTTTTCTTTGAGTAACCGGGATCAGTAATGGCAAAAGAGACCAGGGCTACTTTCTTAGGCGGGGTCTTAAGGGCCGGGTAGTAGGGAGCGTATCCTTTTCCGTTCTTTCCCCTTTCACGGGGGAAATCCATTAAGGATTTCTTTTCAAGCTTAACTGCATCAGCAGTTGCTTTTTCGAATTTGTTCTGTGCCTTTGAAATACAAAATACAAATAACAGAACTGTCGAAATAACAATGATTTTTTTCATGATTTAGTGGTTTGAGGATTGAATGGGTTTAAATAAAATATATGCTTTTTGATAATATATGGTCAAAGATATGGTAGAAATTATCCGAATGATATCCGAAGCAATAGTGGTTTTATATCCGTAGTATTACGGATGTTTTTTCAGGCTCAGAATGAGTTTATGTGATAATAATCCTGTATCCATCCCCTTCTGATAGCATATTTGGTTAATCCAATCAATGAATGGGTATCAGTCTTAGCAGAAATATTTTTTCGATATGTATCGACCGTGCGTATCCCGATGTTGAGTTGCCGGGCGATATCTTTGGTACTGTATTCTTTGAGAAGCAGTTTGATGACCTGGATTTCCCTGGGAGTAAGCTTTGGATTGGAAGTTAACATAATGCCGGTTTGGTTCAAAAGTAGGGCAAAAACAGCCTGTCATCAATGCGTAATAATACGGATTCTGAGTTGCGATTTTCAGTCAGGACAGATTGCAATAAGAATTAATGTGTTGTAAGTTAACTGGTTATCAGGTCATTCTGGTATGCAAATTTTATCAAACCTACCAGGGTCTTGGCTTTGGTTTTCTGCATTATATTTTTCCTGTGGGAATCAACGGTTCTTCTGCTGATGAACAGACTCTCGGCAATTTCTTCACTGGAATTCTCCTGAATAATAAGGTTCAGCACTTCCAGTTCCCTTTCAGTCAGCTCTTTAATTGCATCTTCCTTCTTTTTATCCTTTTTTAACTTTTCAAACATGAGTGACAGCACCTCGTGACTGTAAAAGGTATTTTCGTTCATGATCCTGCGCAGTGCAGTCAGCAACTCATCCTTCCCTGTATTTTTAAGTATGTATCCTTCAGCTTCTGCAATAAGTATTTCTCCAACCGTTTCACGGTCATTGTACATAGAAAGTACAAGTATCTTTATGCAGGGGTACTTCACCTTAACAGTTTTAACAAGTTCGAGTCCGGACATACCAGGCATACTCAGATCCGTTATCATCAAATCTATTTCGTTACTTTCCAGAATAGCGAGTGCTTCAGCACCGCTGTTTGTTTCCTTCACCACTTTAAAGTCATCATGGTCTGCCAGCAGTGCTGACAGTCCGTCTATGAACATCTGGTGATCGTCTACAATAAGTATCCTAGTCATAATATTTAAAATGGCAGGATGATTTTTGTTGTTGTTCCCTTTCCGGGTACAGAATCAACTTCGAGGACAGCATTGATGAGTTCCACCCTGGACATGATATTTTTCCATCCAATACCAGATGAGCTTTCGATTTCCCCGGTATCAAATCCTTTACCGTCATCTTTAACAGTAAATTCCCAGGCATTTCCATTCTGCTCTATCTTTACCCAGATAGTATCAGTACCGGAATATTTGATGCTGTTGTTCAACAGTTCCTGCATGGCACGGAACAGGGCAATTGACCGGGTTTCGTCTATTGATATGCTTTCTTCAGGGAAGTCGGTCTGTATATGTAGTTTCCCGGAATCATTGATCAGGTTTATTTGTTCATTAAGTGCGGGGATGAGACCAAAGGAAACAAGGGTATTTGGCATCAGATTATGCGAGATGCCTCTTACTTCCTCAACAGCGTTATCGATTAGATGCATGGAGTTTGTAAGAGCTTTCTGCTGATCAGGTTTTACTCTATTCTCAAGAGAGGATAGATTTAGCTTTGTTGTTGAAAGTAGTTGACCCAGCCCATCATGCAATTCGCCTGCTATCCTTTTTCGTTCCTGTTCTTCAGCTCCCAGGACAGCCCTGTAACGTAATTGCTGCTGTTTACGCCTTTCTTCAGACATAACCGCTCTTTGCTTCAGCCGGATTCTTGTATAAACAAATCCTGCAATGAGCAGAATAAAAAGAGTTACAAGTACTGAAATAATAAACAAGCTCCGTGATTGTTTTAATTTCAAGTCCTTGATCTGGGCTGCACTTGTCAATTGCTCGATTTCTACCTCTTTTTTTTCTTTTTCATAATCGGCTTCCAGTGTGGCAAGTTCAAGTGCATGCCTTTCACTATAAATACTATCCCTGACGGCGAATGCCCTCTCAAAATAATATCTTGCACTGTCCTTTGCATTGAGATGCATGTAGTTAAGACCGAGATTATAATAGGATTCATCAGTATGCCCTGTATTATTCATGGATCGTGAAATACTGAGAGCCCTGAGTCCGCAATCGATTCCCTTTCTGTATTCACCAAGTTCAAAATATATTCCGGCCAGGTTATTATTGTCGGCGAGCATACCGAACATATCCTTGCCTTCTCTCAGGCTAAGGGATTTAAGCTGGTAATCGAGTGCATTGCTGATCTTATTCTGTATTTGTGCAAGGACGGCCAGATTGGTGTAAATGCCAGCCAGTACACCATTGCTGTTAGCTGTTTTTGCATATTCTATACCCGATTGATAATAAGTGATTGCTTTATCATATTCTCCCAAGCTTTTATAACAGATGCCTATATTATTACAGGAGCGTGCCATTAAGTCAGGATTTCCTTCGGCTTTTCTCAACTGGAATGCTTGCAGGTTCATTTCAAGGGCCTTATCCCATTGATTGAGTTCCTGGTAAATCAGACCGATGTTGCTTGTGGCCTTAGAAATTCCGCCCTGATTCTCCAGCTGCTCATATAATTTCAGGGCCTGGAAGAAATAATTTATTGCTTCCTGGAAATTGCCCCGGTTCCAGTTCATCATCCCAAGGTTATTCACTGCATTGGCTTCATAATAGGCTAAGCCAGCAGTTCTGGCAAATTCATAGGCCTTAGTAAAATACCATTCAGAAGAATCTGATCTCCCCTGAATATCATGTACGATCCCAATGTTAAGAATGGCTTTGACTTCACCTTCGGCGTAGGCAAGTGATCGTGATAACTCCCAGGCTTCCCTGGCGTACCCGGTAGAAGCATCCTGTTCATTGAATTTCAGATCGTATGCCAGTTGATTGAGCAAATCAACTCTTTCCTTTCCTGATAACTCTGATAATAAAGATTTCAGGCTGTCAGTTGGTATCTGACTTGAGACAGGAATACACCTGTACAGTAACAAGCAGAATATCAGCACAATGCTTCTGAACATATCAAATTCATTTTGCATGATCATACCTGTAATATAAGAGGATCAGGGCCAGTTGGTATGCTGTCCCGAGGAATGATAATGCCGGTTATGGGAAAAAGTTTTTCGTTCCTGATTAATTCTGAACTCAAATTTATTAAAATATGCACTAGTATTTTCATGTATATGATGAAACTGGTTTTTTTGTTTATGAATTATCATTACACTATAATTTCAAAACAGAAGGAGCTTGAATTGCAAAAAATAAGAAGATCCTTGGTGGATCTCCTTAATAATGGATTCTTCGAGCCTGGAAGGCACTGCTTAATTTTGGAATGTACTGCCTATTGTACGGATCAGAGGCTGATGGTTTCCGAGAGTTTTCCTGCCTTGCGTGATTCATACTGGATGGTGACCTTACCCTTGCCCGAGATAAGGAATTGGTAATCGACCTTTCCGAACCCCGGGACCTGTATAAACTGGATATCCGGTTTATATTCCTTATAGCTTACCTTGTCGGTATATTCATTGGTGAGCTGGCCTCCGGCTACCACTTCTCCTCCGCTGCTTGTGACTTTCAGCATGTCTTTGGGGTACAGTTTATTTTTCACTGTTTGGGCTGTAATGGAGGGCATGGCTTTAGAGTTGGTCAGCCGTACCCTTACCCGGTAAAGATTATTTCCAAGGTCCTTTTTTTCAATAACTTCCATCTTGACTTCGGGAGTTTGCTCGGCAGAAAAGATCACGGCGCTGGCATTCCTGTGAACAAGGTCAGGAAGCATAAAGGGATGTGGCAGGCGGCTG
The DNA here is from genome assembly GCA_964540005.1 of uncultured Bacteroidaceae bacterium. Classification (GTDB taxonomy): domain Bacteria; phylum Bacteroidota; class Bacteroidia; order Bacteroidales; family SM23-62; genus CAZILN01. The sequence goes on from CAZILN010000384.1 coordinate 7,453, forward strand.
CTCATCTTTACCCATCCGCCTATTTCTATCTCCCCGTAGGTGGGATGATTGTATTTGGTCCATGGTTTGTAAAGCTCTCCCAGTGCCACATGATCATTGAATTTTAATTCCTCCCTGTCCCTGGCCGGATCAGACCGGTACCTTCCACCACCTTCTTCATCCTCGGGTTCTTCCTTTTTCTCAGGGCCATATGTCTGGGTCTCTGACTGGAACAGCTCACCGACAAAGGAATAAGTCCCATGAATATTATCCGTGAAACCGGTGAAGTCTCCATATGTGGAGTACAGGTCTTTCCATGAAATCAGGTACTCGTAACCGGGAATGATGTGCTCGCTGTTCTCCCCGAGATAATCATAGACTGCCAGGTCCTGCCGGGGGAATTCACCTTCCGATTTCAGGGAAGGTCCCCTCAGGATCATACCACCGGAATTATGAAATGCCCATACCAGTATTATATTCGGGCGTGCCAGTATATATTCGGCAATGGCTTTGATCCCCGTCCCGGAAAGCGGATAATCTCCCGATCCACTCTGGACATAGTTGGGTTCCCAGCTGTAAGGCCAGTTCCTGTTCGGGTCCACGTAGCCTTCGGAATCTTCATTGATCTGCCCGTCACCATCATTATCAATTCCTTCGCGTCCGAGCGTTGTCCACTCCCCTTTTTCACCGGGCTTTACTCTTACAAGTATCCTGGGATCCTCAGGGTCTTCTTTGTACTCCCCGTTGGGATCTTTTTTACGCATGGTGGTGATGTTACCGTCACCATCAAGGTCGTCATAAAAATCCTCGTCAAATAAGCCATCCCGGTCATCATCCTTGGGCCTTCTCAATCCCCGGTTTGAGCTCGGAGTGTTAGCATCGGTAAAGAAATGATATCTACCGTCAACATTCACCGAAGGAAGAATATAAAAAGCATTCTTATCCACTACCTTTCTGATCTTCTCATTTTCCTTATACTTGGTCAGCAGGGTATTGGCCAGGTAAAGGCATACCTCTCCGGCCTGTATTTCATTTCCGTGTATATTGCCATCAAGATACACACCTGGTTTTTCCTGCTCAGCACCGGTGGCCGGATTATTGATGGTAAGGGAGTAAATAGCCCTGCTTTCTTCACTGTATCCCACCAGGTCCAGCTTGGTCATTTCCGGGAAGGATTTATTCAGAGCCTTCAGGGCTTGTACCAGTTGGTCATAGTCATAATAATGATCAAACCTGAGAGGAACAGTAATTTCAGGATCCTGTGCAAAAGCTGGTAATGTACCCAGTATAAACAGTATGATAAATATTTTATGTTTCATCAGTTTATAGATTTATTTTCATTTGTCAGATGTAACTTACCATCAAATTTTTAATCATTATTGTTTGTGAATTTATAATTAAAAATTTGATGAATGTTTCATGATTAACCTCCGATTTTTACAGATTTTTCATCATTCCCGGCATTCTTGCTTTCAAGCTTGATTTCGAGGCTGGTTGTTTTTTCAACCTTAATAATCCAGCTCAGTTTTTTCCGTTCCTTTCCTTTTACCTCTTCTACAGGAGTCCGGGGGAGTCCGGATAAAATTGTCATATTACCACCGCTGATGCTTACAATAGCCGGGGCCGGTTGTTTATTGCGTTTTCCCATTGAGGTAGGGAAGGGTATATAGGCTGTATTTTCGACCCACACCTCGAGCCGGTATACTCCACCACCCTGGGCAGTAACTTTGGTTTCATGCATTGTTAGCTCAGGCAGTTCTTTTACCAGTTCGAAGATCCAAGGAACCTTAAGATCCAGAATGGAATCAACTATGTTATATGGAGGAGTGGTGGATGTGAAGGGTACAAAACCACCGATCTCTACTTTACCCAGAGTTGGATGGTCATATTCCTGCCAGTCCACAAATCCCTTACCGCCAAGCACCTTATCAGAAAAATCCAGGGTCGCCTTTTCAAGGGGATCGGCTTCTTTTTCATCGGTTTCCTTCTTGGGCATCTGTTTCATCATGGCAGCAATCCTTGCAGGATCCATTCTTCCTTCCTGCATTCCCTGAATGATCCTCTCTGCATTAAATTGTTCAGGGGCTCCGTTTTCTTTAAGGAAAGCAGCAATCTTTTCTTCACCCAGGGCAATAAACTCTTCCGAGGACATTTTTTCCATATCATCCAGGCTGATCCCGGTGCCCTCCTCTTTCTTTTTCTCAGGTTTGGGGACCGACCAGAGATCCATACTGAAGACAGGTAGTCCCAGATGGTAATAGCTCCACAGTTCAAATGACCCGTCTGCGGCCTTACCGGGACTGAAACGTTCTCCTTTCAGACCTTTGTCCTCAAGATATTTCTTATAATCTTCTGAAAACTTCTTATAGAAAACCAGGTCATCGGCCTGGGGATTCACTGCCGCACCCAGGCCCAGGAAGCTGGCCACCATTGATTCATCAACGGTCATCCCGGCCGGGACAAAGGCCTGTACCATTTCAATGATCTCGGCCATGGTATAGGTTTTTTCCGGATCAGCACCGAACATGCGGGCGTATCTTTCAGGGACCTTAATACTGCTTAAATCAGCTTCTCCTTTCCTGCCGCCCTGTGGTGGTGTATGGCAGAAATTGGTTTTCCCGAAGGCAAATACCATGGCAATTTCAGGATGCTCATATACGAACTTCATTAATTCAAAAGATTCAGGTGTGGATCCAGGGTAGAGTCCGCTTTCCGGATCGAAATACTTGAAAAGATGAGGGAAATTGATGTTAACATTGGTACCACCCTTTCCGTCTTCGTCATAATTACCATCCTTATCGTCATCCAGGCCTTCCCCGTAGAGTTTATATACACCCTGCTCCCCGTCTTTGGCATCAGCTTTTCTCATTAACCGGGGCTCGCTGGCAACAGGCAGCCAGGTGCCTTCAGGATGTTTCACACGCATCTTGGTAATAAAACCATCCCCGTTCAGGTCATTAGGAGCATCTTCATCGGTCTGTTCATCGAGATCATCATTACGGGACTGATCATTCCTTGTGTTTTCAAACAGGGGTTTTTTGAAATAGGCCTCTGCAGCATCAGGATTACCCTCTGGAATGATGTACCATGTATTATCTTTTCTCAGCGATTCATTTGATATAATCTCAGAAATGAGGAAAATGGCTCCTTCTGTTGTCAGTGGGCGGTCACCTTCAAAATTCGCAGTCACAAGGATAGCAGGAACGTTCTTTGTTTGACTGTTTACTTCAGGACCAATCTCAAGCATCAACACTTGCCTCTCACCGGGTGTGGTAGCAAGGGTATGGATTTTACTGAATCCAGCATTGGCTTTCTGGGTGCTTTTCAGCCAGTCATTTACCTGGGATGGACTTTTATAAGCCTGCCCGAAAGACAAAACCGGCATTATCAGTAAGGCAGGCATGATCAGCCTCAGTAAGGTTTTATAAATCATATAATAATGTTTTAAATTATAGGACGGAGCATTGAAGCATTATGAAACAGGCCCTAAAATTAAAAATATTATTGACAACCTGGCTCAAAATTATTCATATCGAAGCGATTCTGCCGGATTTACATTGGCGGTTTTAGTAACCTGCGAGCTGACAGTTACGATAGCGATAACAATGATCACTATAACCGGAAGCACATAAAACCACCAGCCTATACTGATCCGGTAAGCAAAATTCTCTATCCAGTTTGACATAAAATACCAGGCAATTCCCAGTCCGATGGGTACGGCTATAAGTACCTGGATGATAAAATCCCTGGTAAGCAGGAGTATACAGCCCATCACTGATGATCCCAGGACCTTGCGGATACCTACCTCCCTGGTGCGCTGTATGGTGGTATATGATGACAGACCAAAGAGCCCAAGACAGGCAATAAAAATGGCCAGGAAAGCAAATAGTCCGAACACCTTTCCAAACTGCATTTCATTTTTATACTGTTCGCTGTAGTAATCGTCCA
>CAZILN010000385.1:0-20509 GCA_964540005.1 uncultured Bacteroidaceae bacterium
GAAGACACACACAGTGGCAAAAGGAAAGGAACTGTTCGGGATGCCTGCCAGGGAATACCGCCTGCCAGAATTAGAAGAGAACAGGCTGGAAGATGCCTACGATGAAATCGAACTGTTGGGGTTCCCGGTGACCTTAAGCGCCTTCGACCTTCTGAAAACCAGCTTCAGGGGCGCCGTGAAGGCACGTGACATGCTCAGGTATGCCGGGCAGAAAGTACGCATGCTCGGCAACCTGGTAACTATAAAAAACGTTCGGACAGTTCATAAGGAATGGATGCATTTCGGGACTTTCCTCGATACCGAAGGGGAGTTCTTTGATACCATTCATTTCCCCTTCTCACTGAAGAAATATCCCTTCAGGGGATACGGTACCTACCTGATACTTGGGAAAATTGAGAACGACCTGGGTTACCCCAGCCTGACGGTGGAAAAGATGGCCAGGTTGCCGGTGAAAGAGGATCCCAGGTATTAGAATCTGTACAAAAATTCCAACAAAAACATCAGAAATAATATAATTATAGCATTGAATTACAATCAATTACACATAAGTCAAGCCTGGTAATTCGTCTTATCAGTTCTTCAGGTGTCTTCTGAAAACCGAACGGTCAGAGAGGTCTTTCATCCGGCGGAAACCGAAGATCCACAGGCACACCAGGTAAGGAATAAAGAGAAGGATGTATAGTTCATGGCCTGACATGAGGATGAAATCATAAATACCATGGAGCAGAATGGGCCAGATCAGTGCAAGCATCAATCGCCATGCCCTTTCTTTCGGATAGAATTTCGCCAGTCCCAGCTGGTAGCCCATCACCACTCCGAAAAGGGCATGAGCAGGAACAGCAGTCCATGCCCTCATGATGCCTACGTTAAATCCCTGATTAAATACATACAGGATGTTCTCAACCAGGGCAAAACCAAGCGAGATGAATACCGCATATACTATTCCGTCAAATTTTTCATTGAAATTCCTGTTACCCCAGATCAGCAGCATGAAGGCAAGGAATTTGAAAACTTCTTCGGTCAGGGCAGCTTCAAGAAAGGCAGTATAAGCAGCATTCCAGTACCCCGGGAATGCCATGCTTCCCATCGAAATGAATTGTTCCATATAAATGACAGGGAGAGTTATTAAGCAGCCGGCAGCGACAGCCAGTGCCATAACAAGAAAGGGTTCTTTTTCATATTTATCTCTCAGGTAAATATAGAAGAGTATGATCAGAACCGGTGCTATGGCAATGCCTGCAAGACCCATAAAGTTTCACTGTTGCTTAGAAATCGGGCCATAATGATCCCAGTCGCCTGTAAAGGCCTGAATTGTAGGGATCATTGAACCAGGAACCGGATTGATTATTAAAGCGGATCTCAGCCCCCAGATGAATGTTATTACTAAGCCGGTAATTCATGCCGACTGACAGGCTCCGGTAATTAAAATCCTGTGCGAGCGGATGCATGGGACGGAATTGCGGACTGTTCAGGTCTTTTATCGCTGTTCCGAAAACCGATACTTTTTCATTGATCAGATATTCGCCACTGGCAAAAACCGATACCCTGTTATATGGCTTCTCGAACAAGTTGCCTTCACTTGTATTACCAGAAAAAATGTATCGTTCTGAAGAAAACTGTATTCCCGTTGTCAGCCTGAATCTCTGACTGAGATCATAGCTGATGCCAGGTCGCACATAATTTCGGAACCCGTAGTTTTCTTTTCCCATAAAAAGAAACGAGGATCCCAGCTGAAGGTTTACATCCGGATTGCCCGTCCTGGCAAACAGGGCACTTCCGGTGTCAGGTTTAAAGACTGAATGTGCATAATAGTTATCAGGGATAGCGAAAGGATATGTTTCATCCTGTGCCCGTATCGAAAGAGCAGGCAATAATATTAAAACAAACAGGCTGATGCTGAATTTTCCAGGCATGCCTCAAAATTATAATTATTCTATGAGCCTGATAGCATTTTCACCCATAATATTTCTTTCCACACTCGTCTCCAACCCTATTTTTTTCAGTAATCCTGTCAACTGCAGGTTCGTGTTATCAGTACCGAATAGAATTTTCCTGTTGAAATTATGAAGGAATTCCGCAGATAAGCTGATATCTCTCGACAGGGCATTAAAGGCTGAATATCCTGAAATATCGCAATACAGGTTCCCATGCTTTTCCAGCATCTGCCAGATGACCCCCTTATTACGTATCCTGCCCTTTGCATGATAGGCATGCTGTGGAGGCTGCTGGCCGTATTGTCTCCAGAACTCCGGACCGTGGGCGACAAACGAAATGTCAGGAAACAGCTCCAGGGTGGCATCCAGTTTTTCCATATTCATAAGGTAACCGGGGAACTCCCTGCGGTGACTTCTCAGAATCCTGGTTGCCCGGCTGAACTTTCCAAGCAGGTAGGCCAGCAATCCATTCGATCCGTAATTCACCCTGTTCTCGATACTCCTGCTGGAAAAGGAGAACAGCGTTCCCGGTTTTTCCATATGAAAAATAAGCAGGGGCCTGATACGCCGTATCCGTTCAAGGTAAGAGACCAGAAGAGGATCGTCCCATTGTGATGAGACCTTTAATTCTCCAAATCCCCTGAAGCCCTGTTCACTGAACCACCGCAGCTGTTTCTCAAGTTCAGGACTGCATGGATCCGGTGCATAAAATGGAAGGAAGCGATCCGGATAAGCTGTACATATCTCGAGTATCCTTTCGGGTGACAGGTGATGATATTCAGGAATTTCAGGATTTGTCTCTTCCCAGCTCAGAAGCCATCCCCTGTCTATACCGTTGTTATCCAGGTACCTTATCAGTTTCTGCGGATCATATCCTGAAAGATCAGCATGTAAATGACTGTCTATGATCATGCATTCAGTTGATATTGTTTTTACTATCTAAAAAACGACTGGTTCTCGCTTATTTCAGAGCTCCAGCCTCTGTGCTGCCAGCACCCCTTTTATACTGGCGATCTTCCTGATCAGTCCGTCAAGGTGACCGGTATCTTTCACAAAAAGGGTGATGGTGCCTTCAAACATCCCCTCGTTGGAATCTATGGAAATTGACCGCATATTTACTTTCAGATCCTTTGATATTACATCAGAGATACGGCTGAGTATGCCTATATCATCAAGCCCGGTAATCTTGATGGTTGCGGGCAGGTATATTTTGGTGTCACGGTCTGACCATTGTGCCTTTACCACACGGTAGCCATAACGCGAGATCAGTTGACCGGCATTCGGACAATTTACCCTGTGGATGGTGATACCGGCGCTGACAGTGACGAAGCCGAAGATCTCATCGCCATAAATGGGATTGCAGCATTTCGCCAGTTTGTAGTTAAGCCTGTCAAGTTTTTGATCAATCAGCAGGAAATCGTCCTGTTTAAAACCCTGAGGAATAAGTTTTTCAGCTGCCTCTTTTATATTCTCAGGCTCTCTTTCACTTACGGCAGGTTTATCTTTTTCAAGGATAATATCTTTGATCTTCAGGACGTCAATTTTCTCTGTAGCAACCTGGTAGTAAAGATCCGGGGCTGTTTTCAGTTTATAATGTCTCAGCAGCTTATTTATGTTCCTGTCCTCGAATTCGATCTTCCAGTTCTTAAAACGCCTCTTGAGGATCTCTCTCCCGTTATCAGCTTCGGCCAGCATCTCCTCCTTTAAAGACAGTTTTATTTTTGAACGTGCCTTTGAAGTGCTTACAAAATTTACCCAGTCCTGCTTGGGTTTCTGATTTTTTGATGTAATAATTTCAACCTTGTCCCCATTACTGAGTTTGTGCCTTATGGGTACATTCTGTCCGTTGACTCTCGCACCTACACATTGTGATCCCACATCAGAATGTATGTCAAAGGCAAAATCAAGTACCGAGGCACCTGCCGGGAATTTTTTCAGATCCCCCTTTGGTGTAAAAACAAATATTTCCTTGTTGTAAAGGCTCAGTTTAAAATCATCTGTATCCTCTTCTGGATCATGGTCAGGATGTTCCAGTATCTCCCTGATCCGTTCAAGCCATTCATCAGGTGCTACACCTGCGCTGCCTCCCTTATATTTCCAGTGTGCTGCAAGTCCCTTCTCTGCAATTTCATTCATACGCTCGGTACGTATCTGTACCTCGACCCATTTCCCGCCGGGTACAACTACAGTAGTATGCAATGATTCGTAGCCGTTGGATTTTGGTATCGAGATCCAGTCACGCAGGCGGTTTGGATTAGGCTGGTAAAAATCAGTCACTACGGAATATACCTGCCAGCATGCTGCTTTTTCAGATTTGGCTTCGCTTTTCAGGATTACCCTGATGGCAAAAATATCGTATACCTCCTCGAATTCAACATTCTGTGTCTTCATTTTATTCCAGATGGAGCGAACGGATTTAGTCCGGCCTTTAATATCAAAATCGAATCCCTGATTACTTAATTCCGATTTCAGGGGCCGGATAAATTCCCTGATGAAGAGTTCCCTTGATATCCTGGTTTCCTTCAGTTTGTTTACCACCAGGTCATATGCCTTCTTATCGGTATATTTCAGGGCCAGGTCTTCAAGTTCTGATTTAATATTGTACAGGCCCAGGCGGTGTGCCATCGGCGCGTACAGGAAATAGGTTTCATTGGAAACCCTCAGTTGTTCAGCCCGATCGAGCCTTTCCAGATTACGCATATAATAAAGGCGGTCGGCAATCTTTATCTGTATGACCCTGATGTCTTCCGAAAGACTGATTAGCAAATTGCGCAGGTCTTCACCCTGTCCATCAGATTTCTGGGTATCAACACGTGCTATCCTGGCAAGTCCTCTGACAATCAGGTGAATATCCGGATTAAATCCTGCTTTGATTTCATCTTCGGTGATCCCGCCATCAATCAGAAAATAAAAGAGCAGCGCAGATATGATGGAGTTGCTTCCCAGCCCCATTTCACTGGCTGCTATCCTTGCAACACCCATAGCATGAAAAATAGTAGGCTCCCCCAGACTAAGTTGTTTTTCCTTGCAGGCATCCAGTGCCATTCGGAAGGCTTTCCTTACATCCCTGTATTCATCTGCATTGCAAATACTTCTGCACTGGCGCAAAAGAGCCCTGTATGTACTCAGTACTTTGGGATCTTTTTTTATATCATAGGGTGCGGCAGACATGAATCAATAGATTGGACTTCAATATATCATTATACCATAAGGCATATTGACACGATATTGTTAAATTCAGACCTTATTTCATTACAAAATAAGTATAAAATATCCGTATTTAAGCATTTTTTAGTTTAGCATGCAAAAACGAAGGATCCCTTATGAAAAATGGGTCAGGTGGGTGGCTCCGCTGATAGCCATCCTGATGATACCCGGTTTTCTGCTCTTGATTCCTACAGTAACTATGGACCTCAATGGATGTTAACGCACAGATAGAAAAAATAAAAAGCGATATAGGAGAGTATGCTGTAAATGCCATACCCTTCTTTCTGATGGTGGACTTTGAATTAAAGAAGCCTTATCTCTGTCCGCTGGAAGAGTTGCCAGGGGATATACGCTTTGTCACACCAGGATTCAGGGAACACATAGCAAAACCTGCTGCACTGAAAGATTTCAGTTTTAGCAGCAAGGCTATTGATTTCGACACCTACAAGAAAGCATTTAAACTGGTAATGGAGAATATCGTTGCCGGGAAGACTTACCTTCTGAACCTGTGTTTTCCATCAGGAATCTCTACCAACCTCAGCCTGGAAGATATTTTTGCGTTGAGTAATGCTAAATACAAACTCCTTTATAAGAACAGCTTTGTCGTATTTTCACCTGAGACTTTTGTTACAATCCGGTCCGGCAAGATATATTCATACCCTATGAAAGGGACCATAGACGCAAATATTCCGAGAGCGAAAAGTTTGCTGTTAGATGATGAAAAGGAGACAGCCGAACACATAACCATTGTGGACCTGATCCGGAACGACCTGAGCATTCATTCACGAAATGTAAAGCTTGAACGCTTCAGGTATGTTGAGGAACTGCAAACCAACAGCAGGAATTTGCTCCAGACGAGTTCTGTTATTACCGGTGATCTTCCTTCCGGCTATCTTTCCCTGTTGGGTGAGATCATTTTCTCAATGCTTCCTGCCGGTTCCATAAGCGGTGCCCCAAAAAAGGAAACTCTCAGGATCATCACTGAGGCCGAAGGCAGTCCACGGGGATATTATACGGGTATCATGGGATATTTTGACGGAAAAGATTTTGACTCGTCGGTCCTGATACGGTATATTGAAAAAGTCAGGGGTGGAATGATTTACAGGAGTGGCGGCGGTATCACCTCCATGAGCCAGGCAGAAAAGGAATACCAGGAACTTATTGATAAGATATATGTCCCGTTTACTTGAAACCATTAAGATAAGCCAGGGACGGGTATGCAATATCGAATACCATAACCGGCGCTTCAATGATGCAAGGAAGCAGCTGTTCGGCAAGGCTGATATCCAGGATCTGAATGATCTGATAATAATTCCCACAAACCTTGATGAAGGCATATATAAATGCAGGATAATCTATGGTGACCGTATCCAGAGCATAGAATTCAGCCCTTATACCCCCAGGCTCATTCACAGCCTGAAACTGGTCCGCTCTGATGATATTGATTACGGTTTTAAATATTCTGACAGAAAATCCCTGGAACTCCTGCTGGAGCAGAAAGCAGAATGTGATGATATTATAATTATTAAGAATGCTTTTATAACCGACACCTCATTCAGTAATATTCTTTTTCAGGAAGCGGGCGGGCACTGGGTCACACCGGATACTCCCCTGCTGAACGGAACCATGAGGCAGTATTTGCTGGATATTGGACTAATAAGCGCCGGACCGGTCAGACCGGAGGATATCAGGCAGTTCGAGAAGGCGCGCCTTATCAATTGCATGATGGGAATGGATGATGCCTGTGATGTTCAGACAGAAAGGATCTTATCTCCATGAAATACCCAGTCCGGCAGTAGCTACCGAGTAATTAGCATAAGCATAATCAAAGTGAATTGTTATTACTGCTAATTTGAAACGTATACCGGCATTCAGCCTTGGTTTCATTGTGGATCCGTCTGCATTCTTAATTTCCAGGTCCAGCGGGTTTTCAACAGAGCTGGCGTTGGTTACTACAACCTTACCGAGATCAGGACCCGGTGTGGTAACCACAGTCGGGATCGGGTACCAGCCATTGGTTACAAGAGTGGTTTTGGCTATGCTGAGCCCTACCCCACCATAAAAGCAGACAACCGGCACATTGGCCCCGACCAGCAGGTTGGCAGTATGTGCCGTGGTCTTGAAATCCATGCTCTGATCATCCCAGCTGATTCCTGTGGTCTGGTCTTCTGCATCAACAAATGCATCAGGAGTCATTGGGTTGAAATCAGTATGCCACTTCAGGTTTGTATAACCATACTGCAGGCTTAACTGGAAAACGGGTATGTTCTTCACAACCGGTATCCATTGCTTGAGACTGTGTTTGATACCTATTCCCCATAGACCCACTGAATTTTCCTTATCATCGCCATACTTAACAGTGGGGAAAAAACGTCCGTTAATTTCAGTATCCTTAATTAAGCCCACACCGGCTGAAATCATCGGGGAAGGAAAGAATCCTATCCCGAGACCACCGGGATGATTAAAGGAGGCCACTGTGATATCAGAACCGCCAACAGGATTGGGTTGAGAATATGTTATGGATGGGCCGGAACCACTTGCACCCATGGCAGTACTGGCCATACTGTTTCCGGTAATGGGATCAGCAGTCAGCCCCAATGAGTTGAGGTCATATGTTTTAGCCTCATCCGGGACAATAGCAATAGATGTGGTAAAGGTAATGTGGAAACCTCCTGTCTGGTGCACTTTAGCAGTATTGTACCATCCACTGTTCAGGTTGGCACCGAGGGAGGTTGTAACGGGTCTGATATATTCCTGAAATATAAGGCCGGCATCATCAACACCGCCTGAGAAAAAATCACTCAGGCTGTTAAACTGTGCATTGCTGAATAAGGAAGTGCTGAATACCAGGCTCAGGACCAGAATTGTACGAACAAAAAACTTCTTCATATCTTGATAAATTAAATTAACATTATTAATACATGCTAAGATAGCACATTCTCAAATATCCAGACTAATAATCCATTTAAAAGGTTGCAAAAACCAGTAAAATGAGTACATAGAGCTGATCAATACCGGTTGAGATTAATGAAACATATCAAGATTTATTTTACTTTTTATGTACATTTGAATGTCAATATCAGCACGGAGAGAAAGCAGTATGAATATCCCGAATCAACCCCTAGCAGACAGGCTGAGACCGAAAAACCTGGATGAGTTCGTGGGTCAGGAGCACCTGGTCGGGGATGGCAGGGTCCTGAGGAAAATGATTGAATCGGGAAAAATGTCCTCTTTCATATTATGGGGCCCGCCGGGAGTAGGCAAGACCACTCTTGCCCGTATCATCGCCAATCAGCAGAACCGGCCATTTTACAGCCTGAGTGCCATTAATTCAGGTGTAAAGGATGTGCGCGAGACCATTGATAAAGCCAAAAAACAGCAATTCTTCGATAATCCCAACCCTATCCTTTTTATTGATGAAATTCACCGTTTCAGTAAGTCTCAGCAGGATTCACTGCTGGGAGCGGTTGAACAGGGTATCCTGATACTGATAGGGGCCACTACTGAAAATCCATCATTTGAAGTCATATCTCCCCTCCTGTCAAGATGCCAGGTATACACCCTGGAATCCCTTGGCAGGGATGACATGATGCAATTAATCAAGCAGGCACTGACCCAGGATATTCTGCTGAAAAAGATGAAGATCACCATAGAAGAACCCGAAATGATTTTGGGATATTCAGGCGGGGATGCCAGGAAATTGCTGAATATACTTGAGCTGGTGATCAATGATTTCCTGGGAGAAAAAGGGGAGCCATCCAAAGGAAAAGGAATTAAGATTACGAACGATCTGGTCACGGAAAAGGTCCAGGAAAAGATCGCCATGTATGATAAAAATGGCGAACAGCATTACGATATCATATCTGCCTTTATTAAAAGCATCAGGGGCAGTGACCCTAATGCTGCTGTATACTGGCTGGCAAGGATGGTGGAAGGAGGTGAAAAACCGGAGTTTATTGCGCGCAGGCTGGTAATACTTGCTGCAGAAGATATTGGACTGGCCAATCCCAATGCCCTTTTGCTCGCTACAAATGCATTTCAGGCAGTGCATATGGTAGGCTGGCCGGAATCGAGGATCATATTATCCGAGGCATGCATTTATCTTGCCACCTCACCAAAGAGCAACTCAGCCTACCAGGCAATCAGTGATGCACAGGATATTGTAAGGGAAACAGGAAATCTCAGTGTCCCCCTGCATATCAGGAATGCCCCTACCCGATTGATGAAAGAACTTGGGTATGGGAAAGACTACAGGTATGCACATTCCTATGAGGAGAATTTCGTTGATCAGGATTTTCTTCCTGAGGAGATACTGAACAGGAAACTTTATGATCCGCAGGACAATACTAGGGAAGTCGAGATCAGGCAGCGCTTACAAAAGTGGTGGAAGGATAGATACGGGTATTAAAAAATAGTATTACCTTTATTTCCTCAGTTTTTATGACAGGTATTAGAGTGGAATGATGCTAGCAGACCTACCTTATATAGAACATCTCGAAAGCAATAATTTTTTTCTAATTGCCGGCCCGTGTGTGGTAGAAGGGGAGGATCTGTGTATGGATGTGGCCGATACCATCAAGGAGATTGGTGATAAACTTAAGATCCCCTGCATCTTCAAAGCTTCCTACCGCAAAGCCAACCGCTCACGGCAGGATTCATTCTCAGGCATAGGCGATGCTGAAGCGCTGGCAATTCTTGCCAAGGTCAGGGAATCACTGCATATACCGGTTATTACCGACATCCATGCTGCCAACGAAGCCCTATATGCTTCAGGCTATGTGGATATCATCCAGATACCGGCCTTTCTCAGCCGTCAGACAGACATACTTGCAGCAGCTGCTAAAACAGGCAAATTCGTCAACATAAAAAAGGGACAATTCATGTCTGCTTCTTCAATGCAGTATGCAGTAGATAAAGTACTTCAATCCGGGAATTCCAATATCATGCTCACTGAAAGAGGAAGTATGTTTGGGTACCATGACCTGATCGTTGATTTCAGGGGTATCCCGGAAATGAAAAAACTGGGATTCCCCGTAGTACTGGATATTACGCATTCACTCCAGCAACCCAATAAGCCGGATGGAGTAAGCGGGGGAAGACCGGAGATGATCGAGACCATAGCCAGGGCTGGTATCGCTGCAGGTGTTGACGGTATTTTCCTGGAAACTCATCCTGATCCTGCAGCTGCCCTGTCAGACGGTGCCAACATGCTGGACATCTCATTACTGGAAAAACTCCTTGTCAATCTTCTCGAAATCAGAACAGCAATTAACAGATTAACATAATCCGAATTTTAACAAATAAAACTCTTATCATGAAAAAACTTACGTTATTATTAGCCATGGCCTTCCTTCTGGCAGGATCCCATCTTACTGCCCAGGATATGAAACTGGATGATATTCTCAAAGCGCATTTTGATGCTATCGGACAGAAGAAGATACTGAAAGTAAAATCCGTTGTGATGACCGGTACTTTCAATCAGATGGGTATGGAATTACCAATTAAGATCATGCAGAAGAGACCTAATAAATTCTACATGGAACTTGAAATTCAGGGTTCCAAGGTTCAGCAGGTCTACAATGGCGAAATCGCCTGGTTTGTTGCCCCTATGATGGGATCCATGGAACCAACTGATATTACAGGCCCGGAGCTGGAACAATTCAAGCAGCAGGCAGATATGGACGGTTATCTCTGGAACTGGAAAGAACGCGGATTCAAGTGTGAACTTGTCGGGAAGGAAGATATGGAAGGAACTGATGTCTATAACGTGAAATTAACCAAAGATAACGGTGGTATCGATAATTATTATTTTGATGCAGAAAATTTCATGATCCTGAAGAGCAAAAGCAAAGTTTTCCAGCAGGGTTCTGAGGTGGAGCAGGAAAGCTACTCGAGCAATTTTAAAACGGTAGACGGTATTACTGGCCCTTATAGCCAGGAAATAAAACAGAACGATATGGTAGTGGCCACAATGGTTGTTAATGAAGTACTGTACAATGCAGATGTTGATGATGCTATTTTTGTAAAACCCGTTTCCGGACAGTAATAAGCCTTATAATCCAAAGAACAAGTCTGATGAAAAAGTTTTCGAAGAATGCCATTCTATCCGGAATGGCATTACTTGCTGGAATGGCTGTATTGGCCCAGGATAAAATAAAAGTAAGTTCCGCCACTTTCGGTGCCATTGATGCAAGACATATAGGACCGGCCGTGATGAGCGGCAGGATTACATCCATTGATGCACTGGATTCTGATCCGCGAGTGGTATGGATAGGTTCGGCCAGCGGAGGTGTATGGCGCAGCAAAAATGCCGGTATAAAATTCAAGCCGGTGTTCGACAAACATACCATGTCAATCGGAGCCGTTGCTATTACACAGAGTCACCCTGATACGGTATGGGTCGGGACAGGCGAACCCTGGCCCCGTAATTCTGTTTCCGTGGGCACAGGGATCTACAGAACAGCTGATGACGGGGCTACCTGGAAAAACATGGGACTGAAAGATTCAGAAAGGATATCGAAAATCATTATTCATCCCGATGATCCGAATACAGTATTTGTAGCAGTAATGGGTCATCTCTGGGGTGCAAATGAAGAAAGAGGTGTATTCAAGACCACCGACGGGGGGCAAACCTGGAATAAGGTGCTATATATAGACGAAAATACAGGATGCTCGGACCTGGATATAAATCCTGATAACCCCAATGTGCTGTATGCCGGCATGTGGGAGTTCAGGAGAACAGCCTGGCACTTTAACTCGGGCGGACCGGGGAGCGGACTTTATAAATCAACTGATGGAGGAACAACATGGAACAAAATCAGCCAGGACCTTCCTGATGGCCCTCTTGGCCGTATTGCTGTAGGGGTTTCACCTGTCAATCCCAAAATTGTTTATGCATTAATAGAATCCGGATCTACTGCCTTGTTTCGCTCAGATGATGCAGGTTCCTCATGGAAAGAGACTAACAGGTCACTGGCAATGAGTGAGCGTCCCTTTTATTTCTTCCAGGTATATCCTGATCCTGTTGACACAATGCGTGTCTATAAACCAGGTTATGATCTGAACGTCAGTGAAGACGGAGGTAAGGCATTCAGGATTACTTACCTGGAAGGGGGCAGGGTCCATGTGGACCACCATGCCTTCTGGGTTGCACCCGGCAACAACAATATGATGTACCTGGGAACAGATGGAGGAGTGTATGTATCCAATGATCAGGGCAGTTCCTTCAGGCATGCTAATAACCTTCCGGTTTCACAGTTTTACAAGGTAGCCGTTGATATGGCCAAACCCTATAATGTATATGGAGGCTTGCAGGATAATAATTCCTGGGTCGGACCCAGCCGTAGTCCGGGTGGCATCGAGAACAGCGATTGGGATAATGTGGGCTATGGCGACGGATTTTCAGTTTTTCCCGATAAGACAGATCCGGATGTAGTATATTTTCAGTATCAGGGAGGAAATTACAACAGGCGTCACCGCTCAACAGGAGAGGTTAAACTTATTAAACCTTTCAAGGAAAAAGACACCGAAGACCTGAGGTTTAACTGGGATGCCCCGATTGTATTCAGTCCTACTTCAAGCACATTGTATTGCGGTGCCCAGTACCTTTATAAATCGCCTGACAGGGGCGATACCTGGAACCGAATATCACCTGACCTGACCACCGATGATCCGGAAAAGCAAAAACAGGAGGAATCCGGTGGATTGACCATTGATAATTCAACGGCTGAAAATCATTGCTGTATTTATTGCATTGCAGAATCAGCACTTGACCCTGAGATCATCTGGGTTGGGACTGACGACGGGAACATACAGGTAACAAGGGATGGAGGAGAAAACTGGTCCAATGTGACAGGTAATATCGCCGGCCTGCCAGCCAACACATGGTGTTCAAGCGTCTATCCCAGCCGCTATGAAAAGGGCGCCTGTTATGCCACCTTTGACGGTCACAGGAACGATGACCTGACACCCTATATTTATAAGACCACGGATTTTGGTCAGACATGGACCAGCCTGGCTGACGATAACATTACTTCCTACTGTTACAAGGTCATCGAGGACCTTGTCAATCCCGGATTGCTCTTCCTCGGGACAGAGTTTGGGCTGTTTATATCAATTGATGGCGGAGAGGCCTGGTCTCAGATGAAGGGTAATCTCCCCAATGTTTCGGTTATGGATATGGTTATTCATCCCCGTGAACACGACCTGGTACTCGGCACCCATGGCAGGGGGATCGTAATTATTGATGATATTACTCCCTTACGTGAGCTTAATGAGGAGGTATTGAATTCGGATCTGGCATTTCTTACCTCTCGCCCCTTCACACTCGCTTCATATGGTGGTACAACCGGGGAAGTTTTTGATGATGAATTCATTGGCAGGAATCCCTCCGGGGCTGTAAACATAGTGTACTACCTCAAGAAACGGCATATCTTCGGGGATATGTTTATTGAGATACTGGACCAGGAAGGGAATAAGGTCAAACAACTTCCGGCCGGCACCAGAAAAGGCATCAACAGGGTTGCATGGATACCTACAAAAAAACCGCCCAGGGTGCCCATATCAAAAACCATAGCACAGGGGGCGCTGTTCGGATCATTGTACCCACCGGGAACTTATAATATCCGGGTAGTAAAGGGAGAGGATGTTTTTGAAAGTAGTATTGAAATCCTGCATGATCCGGATTCCCGGCATTCTAAGGAAGATCAGGATTTACAGATGAAAACAATTGATATGGCATACAGCTTGCTTGAAGAAATGGCCTATGTCGACCGGCGTATGACCGATGCCATCAACCAGGCTGGCTCCCATATTGAAAACGCGGATATATCTCCAGCTTTAAAGAATAAAATCAATGCTTTTTCTGATGAATTGAAAGATATCAGGAAAGGAATGCTGGTTACCAAAGTGGGAGATGTCAGGGGGGAACAGCAACTAAGGGAAAAGGTAGCAGAATTGTATGGAGCTGTAGCCGATTACCGTGGCAAACCCACACAGTCACAGATAGACAGGCTGGCTGACCTGAAAGAGGAAGCCTTGGTGATGGAGAAGAAAGTAGATGCGGCAATGGACAAACACCTTGATGCCCTTAACAAACAACTCGAGGAAGCCGGACTTGTAATAATTAAGCTGACCACTCCCGAAGAATGGGACGCTGAAGCCGAAGAGAAATAGTCTGATGCATATATAAATATACCACTACAAAGGAAAAGGGTATTAAAATAAGCCGCCTGACGTCACGAAGTGATGTAGCGGCGTTTTTTCTAAACACCCCAAAAGGGAAAGGGTATAAATAATTCTACATGACATCGCGAAGCTATGTGGTAGAATTATTTATACCCTTTCCCATTAAAATAAGTAAGCCTGTAAGCCAGGTTCTGTACTCCGGTTACCCGGAGTTTCTATCATTTATCTTCGCGACCTACCCCCCGGCATCGGACGGGCCGTCCTTATGCGCCGGTATACATGGTCTTACAACCCACAAGATGAACGGCTGTCCCGGTCACCCGGAACACCGGTGAGCTCTTACCCCACCTTTTCACCCTTACCGTCCCGGTTAAACGGGACAGCGGTTATTTTCTGTTCCATTACTATGCCCTCACGAACATCTTCTTTTCAGAAGTATGGCGCCCTGTGTTGCCCGGACTTTCCTCCCCCGAGTGAACGGGAGCGATAGAACGGCTTACTTACGGGTTCAAAATTACAATAATATTGTCAATCCGGCTTTATATATAATTTTGTATGATTGCTATGGACAGAATTAATATCAAGGATTACAATTATTCCCTTCCCGGGGATCGCATTGCGCGGTACCCTCTCACAGAACGCGATCAGTCTAAACTGCTGGTATATTCAGGCGGACACATAAGTCAGACTGTTTTCAAGAACTTACCCGATATCATTCCTGATAAGCAATTACTGGTATTCAACAACACCAGGGTAATCCAGGCACGTTTGCTCTTCCGCAAAGAAAGCGGGGCCAGGATAGAGATTTTCTGCCTGGAACCTTACGACCCCCTGGATTACTACCAGGCCTTCAGCAAGCAGGGAGCCTGCACCTGGAAGTGCCTGGTCGGAAATGCCAGGAAATGGAAGAGTGGGATGCTGCAGATGAGTATTAAGGGAATAGAGGATGTTGATATAAAGGCAATTCAGACAGGCTTTAAAGACGGAGCCTTCCTGGTGAGTTTCAGCTGGGAGCCTTCCGGCATGACCTTCAGCCGGGTAATGGAATTGGCAGGCAACACCCCTATCCCTCCGTACCTGGACAGAGATGCAGAAGAATCCGACAGGCTCAGTTACCAGACTGTATATTCAAAGATAGAAGGGTCTGTGGCGGCTCCGACATCAGGACTCCATTTTACCGAAGAGGTGCTTGACAGGATCAGTAAAAACGGCAACAAGCTTCTTGAAACCACATTGCATATTGGTGCAGGCACATTCCAGCCGGTTATTAACAGGGATATTGCCACGCATGTGATGCACAAAGAACATATTTATTTTACGGTCGGCATGCTCGAGCAACTGATTGCCGGTAATGAAAATATCCTGGCTATCGGAACAACCAGTGTCAGAACACTGGAATCTCTCTACTGGATGGGTGTCAGATGCATCATGGAACCGCAATTCTTCACACGGGGCATGATATTGAAGCAATGGGATGCATATGAATTACCCGGCAACTATTCTGTTGAAGAAAGTTACGGGTGCCTGATTCGGCATATGAGAAGTGCTGGTTTTAAAAGTATGGAAGCAATCACACAACTACTCATAATGACAGGTTACAGCTTCAGGCTGGTCAGCAGGATGATAACAAATTTTCACCTTCCTCAGAGTACTCTTCTTTTATTAGTTGCGGCTTTTACAGGTGGTGACTGGAAGAATATCTATAATTATGCCCTGGAAAATGATTTCCGCTTCCTGAGTTACGGGGACAGTTCCTATCTCGAAAGGGTATACGGCTGAATATTCCCGGTACCGAAGCCATAATTCCCTGCCTTCTTCCGTACGATTGCCGACACTTGCCCCAAAAGTAAGTCCCCTGGGGTAGCCCGGGATAACGGCTACCTTAATTAATTTCATGGATCTGCCTCATGTTCAGTTATTTTGAGAATTGTCAGTTATTATTTCGCTCAATTTCTGTGTGAATCCGATGACATCTTCTTCGGTGGTATCATAGGAACACATCCATCTTACTTCGGAGCTTCTTTCATCCCATACATAGAAGAAGTATTCTTTCTGTAGTTTTTCCGTTACCTCAGGTGGTATTATGGCAAATACCGCGTTGGCCTCCACTCTTTGAGTGATGGTCACTCCTGGAATGGCCCTTACTTTTTCTTCCAGCAACTTCGCCATCTTGTTGGCGTGAATGGCATTTTCCAGCCAGAAGTTGTCCTTCAGATAGCGGTCAAACTGAGCAGCAATAAACCGCATTTTAGAGGCCAGCTGCATCCCCTGTTTCCTAAGATATTTAAAATCCCGGGAATATTCTGTCCTGAAAAAAACCACTGCCTCTCCGTACATCAACCCGTTTTTTGTTCCACCGAAAGACAGCACATCAATGCCTGCGTCTGCTGTCATTTCCCTGAAACCTGTTCCCAGTCCGGCTGCCGCATTAGAGATCCGGGCACCATCCATATGGACCAGCATATTACTGGCATGAGCATAGGCAGTTATTTCCCTGATCTCATCAATGCTGTATACTGTGCCCATTTCCGTTGCCTGTGTTATGGTGACAACTTTTGGCTGGGAATGATGCTCAAAATCAATACCGTAAACATGCTTTTTAATACCCTCGACTGTAAGCTTCCCATCAGAGGTCGGTACCGGCAATAATTTACAACCTGTCCACCGCTCCGGTGCCCCGCACTCATCCTCATGAACGTGTGATGTTTCCGCACAGATTATTGAATGATAAGGCCTGGTAATGGCATCGAGTCCAAGTACATTTGCAGCAGTCCCTATGAAAACAAAGTAAATATCTGTTTCCTCCCCAAAGACCTGTTTGAGCCTTTCCGTGGCAATTGAAGTATAGGGATCATCCCCATAGGCAATGGTATGACCCTCGTTCACCTGTTCAATGGCTCTGAGTATTTCCGGATGAACTCCTGCATTGTTATCGCTTGCGAATCCTCGTTTATTCATTGCTGTTTCGTTAAGATTCTTTATTGACTCTCCTCGCAGCAAAGCTGCGAGGAATCATCGATTAATTGTCTATTTTTATTTGTGCTCGCTAACCCCGAAGCAGAGCTTCGGGGAATGCGCTCGCGTAATTCAACTTTAAATATGTTTTAAAACAACTCGTCGTATTTTGTCCATATATAGTCACCCAGATCCCAGGCTTTTTCAACCACTTTCCTGCCCCATTCATAACTGTACATGGTGAGATACTCAATCGCTTTAGCTGTATTCCCGCTTTCATAAAGACTGAGCGCCTCCTTCTCGATGGCAGGCTGCATTTTAAACATTTCTTCCTGCCAGGGGGACCATACAGCCATGACATCCTGTCTCATATCGCCCCAGCGCTGGGCAGTAAGGGTTCCCAGGCGGTTAAATGCCCACCAGGCTGACCCGGTAGTATATCCATTCACCCTGCCCGGGGTTTTATAGGGCTTGGGGAGATCCGTTACAGAATAATATACAGGAATATAGATGGAGGATGCCACGTTATCCATAGCCAGCCAGACTACACCCCCGATCTCATCAGGCAACCAGTCGCGGGACTGGATTATCGTTGCATACATTGTATACCAGCGGGCTATGGTACGTTCACCCCGCCAGTCCCAGCCCCCGTTTATATTGAATATCTTATTCATATCATAGGGCATAAAGGGATTTGCCAGTGGTGAAATGACCAGCTTTCCGCTGTCATCAGCAGTGGTAATATTTTTTACAAAGTTATACTCGGTGCCTTCATAATAATCCCGGAATACTTCAACCAGCCTGGCAAGTGTCACCGGTTCATCAGGTTTGACGGAAAAGGGATAATTTTCAGCATTGGCATCCAGTCCGAGTGATGGCGCAAGCAGATCAAACACACGCCACTCCCTTCTCCGGCTGGCAAAAGATGTGCGACTTTCAGGGGCATAGGCATAACAGAACCTGAAGGGCCCATTTTCATTATTCCACCAGCCATTTTCTGCGGCTATATCAAATATATTTCCGGAAGCCATGAAATGATCAGGATCTGAGAGGTCTATTTCCATGATCCTGCTGGCATTGGCATTCACAGAAATATGATCATCAGGAACGCGTTGTGCCGCCCAGATTGAACCCGTTTTGCCTTTGCCCGGACCCACTATCTCAAAATGCCACACTTCCTTTGTATCACTGATAGTAAGACATTCTCCGTAATCGTTCCATCCGTACTTTCCGGTCAGCATACCAGCCATTTCAATAGCTTCGCGGGCAGTTTTACACCGTTCCAGCATTAACTGGCAAAGTCGCTGGCAATCGATCAGGCCCTCGTCTGACTGCAGTTCCTCACGGCCTCCGAAGGTTGATTCTCCTACACCGACCTGATACTGGTTCATACAGGGATATGCGGTATTGATGAATCCGTAGCTGACATCATCCTGTGGTATCTCTCCAATAGGAACATGCCGGTAAGAGGGCATGGCAGATGAATCATCAGGAATCCGCTTATACATAGTAATCATTGAACCGGCAGTATGCTCCTTCCTGGGACTTATATCCATCCATGACCTGGTTCTGTGACTGTCGTCCGTATGAGAGGTAATTACTGAGCCATCAACTGTAGCTTTATTTCCTGCTGTTATTGTTGTACATTCATCGGGTAATCCTTCGGGCCAATCTGCCTGGGCAGACTGTTTTGAAACAAAGAAAAACAGGCATACTGGTAATACAATGAATATATTTTTATACGAAAAGACTTTCATTTTGCATATTTTTTGAATATTTTACAGTTTTTAAAGATATAATTAAAGCAAATATAACCTTCCAAAATTAGATCCCGTTTACCGGGACCAATATAATACGAATCATAAAGGACTGATCTCATGGATGTTAAGGATAATATTGCTGTAAAAATAATGCTCATTGAGGAATGTAAGCGGATACAGAAAGAAACCGTTGACAGTTCAAAAGCAGCTATGAGCGAAGCGCAGCAGGCCTTAAATGACTACGGTCCTAATAAGGACAGGTATGATTCATTCCGCGATCAGCTTATTGCCAGGCGTGATATGTTTTCGACCCAGCATCAGAAAGCACTGACTGAATATAACACTCTTGAAAAACTGGATCCTAAATCTGAAAATATATGCGTTGAGTTTGGTGCCGTTGTTGTTACGGATAAATCCAGGTTCTTCATTTCAATCAGCACCGGAAAAATCTGTATCGATGATGATCTTTATTATGCCATCTCTCCTAATGTTCCGCTTTTCAAGGCCATGGTTGGACAATGCAAAGGGAGCGAATTCGAATTTAATGGACTTAAGCAAAAAATCCTGGATATTTTCTAAGCTATTTTTATCACGGGATCTTATTACTTCACAAAGATCTTCATGACCAAGGAGTCAAGATACACACGCATATACAATCAGCTTGCTGAACTCCTGCAGCAGACAGATGATCCTGTTGCAAAAATGGCCAGTATTGCAGCCTTGCTGCATTATAAGATGAATGGATTTTTCTGGACCGGCTTCTACATTTTAAGGGCTGGGGAGCTGATTGTAGGACCTTACCAGGGACCCCTTGCCTGTCAGAAGCTTGAGAAGAACAAGGGTGTGTGCTGGACCGGCATTCAGCAGAAAAGGCCTGTCATCGTACCTGATGTAAGTAAATTCCCCGGTCATATCAGCTGTGATTCCAGGTCTAGATCAGAACTGGTTATACCGGTATTTGATGAAGGAGGAGGCATAAAGGCGGTGATGGACATTGACAGTAAATCGCTGAACCATTTTGACCAAACGGATGCCAGCCGGCTGGAAAAAATTGTTGATCTTATCTATTCTAGCTGAGGCTTAAATCATTGATAATGGACGTAATTTTCTCTATGCTGTAAGGCTTGGTAAGAAGTTTGTCGAATCCCACATCCTTGAAATCTTCAAAAAATAATTGCGGGTTATGAGCAGTAAGGGCAACAATGGGAGTATCATTTTTAGGAGGCTCGAAATTTTCCCTGATGAATTTCGTGGTTTCCAATCCATTCATCACCGGCATTTCTATATCCATCAGGATCAGGTCAAAATCTTCGCTTAACAGGGCTTCAACGGCCTCACGTCCGTTCTCTACCTGTATATAATCATGTCCGATACTTTTAATCACCTCCACAAGCAACAGACGGTTTGTAAAGATATCATCAACTATCAGGATCTTCATAAGAGAAGCAAAGTTAAGTATTCTGCTTT
>CAZILN010000386.1:0-15203 GCA_964540005.1 uncultured Bacteroidaceae bacterium
GTTAAAAACTAAATTTTTAACAAATATATCTCATGAATTAAGGACCCCGATGAATGCAATTCTCGGATTTTCAAGCTTGATGAATGATACCCAACTTCCGGGTGAAAAAAGGGAAGAGTATATGGAACATATCAACCAGTCAAGTGCAAGGCTACTTTATATTGTTGAGGCCATGATCGATGTCTCACTTATTGAAACAGGGCAACTACAGATCAGGAATGAAGAATGTCATATAAATCAGCTCCTCAATGATATTTATCATTTTTTCAATATCGACAAGCATCGCAAGGCAAGAAATGACATTGCTCTCCTGCTGAATCTGGACAGAACCGGTGAAGATTTTACAATGCTTACAGATCAATTCAGACTTCACCAGGTATTGACAATTCTATTAGATAACGCTTTTAAATATACTAATAAAGGGATTATCGAATTTGGATTTAATCTCAATCAGGCTGATGAGGAAATAGTATTCTATGTATCTGATAGTGAGGAAAGAGCGCTAAGAGAACAATCACAACTCATTTTTGACAGTTTTGAGGAATTTGATTTTAACAAGAATGAGAATTTCGATAGCAGTGTAGGACTTGGGCTTACGCTTTCAAAAGGGATCATCAAATTATTGGGCGGAAAGATTTGGATCGAATCAAACGTTTTTAATGGATCAACATTTAAGATCGCTTTACCTTACAACAGGGCGGTAAGGGAAGTGGGATCAACAACAATTCACCCGTTTTCTAGTAAACTGTTTATTGCCTGAGAAGTTGCCTGTTGGGCGAATAAGGCAACTTTCTCAAGGCTTAATTAATTTTTAGGAGTAAAATTAGAAAGGCAGATCGTCGGATTCATCCTCTATAGGCATATCCTTCTCCGATATCGGCGGCGGGGAGGAAAAACCCTCAGGTGAAGCGGCGATCTTCTCTATTTTCCAGGCTTCGAGGTTGTTGAAGTAACTTACCCGTCCTTCCTTTTCCCATCTGCGGCCCCTGATCCGGAAATTTATCCTGACCTCATCATTTAAATTTAAATCATCAAGGATGGAACACCGGTCCTGAGTAAGCTGAAATTTTATCTGGTCAGTGAAATCAATTCCCCCTCCTGAATCTGTATGCTCGATAACAAATTCACGCTTACGAAATGTATCGCTGATTTTTACAAGATCGAAGATCTCTATCAATTTGCCACTTATCTCAAAACTCATTTTATCAGAATTGAATCAGGATTCACTCCAGATAACAACTTATATCTTACTCATATTGTCCTTCGCCCTCATTTGGCAGGAGGGGGAGGAGTAACGAATGATATTAACTCAACTTCGAAAATGAGTGTCATATTAGGCTTAATAATACCTCCTTGCCTGGGTCTCATTCCATAGGCGAGTTCTGTTGGTATGAAGAACTTATATTTTGATCCGGCATTCATTAATTGAATCCCTTCTGTCCAGCCAGGAATCACCCGGTTTAAAGGGAATGTGGCTGGTTCACCCCGTTCAACGGAAGATTCAAACACCTGTCCGTCAATAAGCGTACCATGATAATGAACAGTTACCTCATCGGTTGCAACCGGCTTGGGTCCGGTTCCTTTTTTCATAATTTCGTACTGTAATCCGCTTTCAGTAGTTATAACGCCCTTACGTCCTTTATTGCGTGCAAGGAATTGTTCTCCCTCACTCAGGTACTTCTGACCTTCTGCATATTCCAGCTTTCTCATATACTCACTTATTATCATACCTAGTTGTTGAATATCCTGGGTAGTATCGTTGCCTGACAGTACCATCTCGATCCCCATGGATAATGCTTCAACATTCAATTGTTTCATGGGAGTCTCTTTGAAATTATTTCCAATACTGATTCCCAGATAGTAACTTATGGTATCAAATTCAGTATTAAGCTGAGCCTCTCCGGCTTTTTTCTGACATGATACAAGTACGGTAGAAATGAGTCCAATAGCCAATAGTAAAGTTCTTATGTTCATGATATAATTTATTTTATTTTCTAAGAAAGTCCGAAAATACATATTTATTTTGATTATCAAACAGAAGATTCCATAATATGCTTTTGAATACCTTTAATACTGTGATCAGTCTAGTTATAAGGTTTAATAGCCAGGGTCATATGGCGCTTTCTTCCCGGACCAGGTCTTTTTTCAACCGAGAAACCTATTCT
This sequence comes from uncultured Bacteroidaceae bacterium, assembly GCA_964540005.1. Taxonomy (GTDB): domain Bacteria; phylum Bacteroidota; class Bacteroidia; order Bacteroidales; family SM23-62; genus CAZILN01. Next base: position 2,166 of record CAZILN010000386.1, read on the forward strand.
GCATAAAAGCCTCCTGACATCGCCCTTGGCTGAGTATGTTACCAGAATTCCTCCGGGTTTCATTGAGCTGAATATCTTTTCAAAAACAGGGAATTCCCACAGCTCTGGTTGTTTATCAGGAGCAAAAGCATCAAAATATATCAGATCGTACATCGAATCCAGGGTATAATCCCTTATGTCAGCAGATATTTTTAAAAGTTCAAATTGATCTGATAACCTGACTTTAGAATTCCATTCAGAGTTATGGATCTTCAGAAATGGATCCTTGTCTTCAACCAGACAAATTTCAGGATAATTGAGTTTAGCGAAGAGTGATTCTGGTAGCCGATAGGTATCGATTGTATGATAAACTACACGCAGATTTAGTTCTGTAGCCATATTGTATGTTAGGAATGCATTGAGCCCTGTGCCAAATCCAACTTCGAAAATACTCAACTGTTCTTTATTCAAACGCAACAATCCCTCCTTAATAAATACATGATTTGATTCATTCACTGCGCCATGCAGCGAGTGATAATGTTCATTAAGTTCAGGAACGTATAGCGAATGGGAACCATCTTCTGTGATAATCAATTCAGTTTTCATGCAGGTCAGTCAGTTATTCAACTATTGAGTTATAGAGGTCTGTTTTGTAATCTTCTTTTTCCATTTGACTTGCGATCTGCTCTGCTTTCTTTTTAAATGAACTGGTATTTACTAACTCAAGTATTTTCGGTTCAAGGTTCTTCCTGGAAATCTTACCTATCTTAATCCCATAAGGTCCTGCGCCCATCTCACCAATAATTCTATTCCATACAAACTGGTCAATTATATGTGGGATGATCATTGTGGCACAGCCATATTTAAGCGCCAGATGAGTTGTTCCTGAACCTCCATGATGGATTACGCAGTAAATTTTCGGAAAAATCCAATCGTATGGAATTTGAGTGACAAAATAGATCAGCTTTGATTCGAATTTATCAGGTTTGATAAGTCCACCGGAAGCTGTATTAATTATAGCTGGAATTTTATTGCGTTCAAGCAGATCAATAATTATCCTGGTCTTTTTTTCCGGATCAGGATTGATCATACTTCCAAAAGTGATAAAAAGTATTTTATTATGGGATGCAATAAAATCAGTTAAATCTTTATCAGGATACCAGTTAAGCGTTTTCTGCCTTTGGTGATATCCCAAAACTCTAAGATTTTCATCCCATGAATCAGGCCTGGAGAAAAGAGAAGGGGAAATTGTATAAATTGATTTGTTATACCGAAGCACATTTCGTATTTGTTTTCGGGTTATTTTTTCAGTGATCTTCAACCACTTCCTGGTTGTCAGTGTTGTTGTAACCATGCCGAAATGGGCTAAGGAAAAGCTTAATTTATTAAGAAAAGCACCGAAATTGCTATTAAAAGCAACATGTGTATGCCCTTCGACATAGTGCATATAAGGCAAAGGGCTTACAAAAATTGTCTTGCCTGTATTCTGCAATCCCCAGATTATCGGGTAAATGGCTTTCCCGTTGTATACAATTCTATCCGGGTTTTCGTTTTCGATTAACTCGTATTGTTTATTAACAAGCTCTTTATTGATTTCTGTCTGATTCCTGGCAAGTTTTACATAAGCAAGGAATTTCTTTAATCCTGAACCTCCGCCGCCCATAGCAGCTTTTCCGTCATCACTATTCAACATATCAATAAATTTTGTACCCAAAGAAGCAAATTCAAGATTTGACCCTTCCGCAAGATATTTGAATTGTTCGGGGAAAGCACAGATAACCTTATGACCTTTTTCTTTCAATATTAAACCTATGGATAAAAACGGTTCCATATCTCCAAGGGTTCCGATTGATAATAGAATAATGTTCATTTCCATCTATTTTAATGATCTCAATGTAAATATAAAAGTAAAGATTACTGGAGAAATCTGAATGAAGTAAATAATCTTGATTTATGAATTAGATAATAAAAGACTAATAAATATAGAATCATATACTGAAAAAGTCATCAAAAGTGTATAATATATATACATAAATGCTTTTTAATATCGTTAAATACTAAATATAGCAAAAAATATTCTTAGTATTGTAGAAAGAAGTGTATGTAAAATAGTATGAAAATATTGAATTATGCCTTCAGTAAAATTTTATATTGAGAAAAGGAAAACCTCTGACGGTACTACCCGGACTGAAAACCTGCCGATATTATTATACTTCAGTTATGAGGGGAGGCGGTTTCAGTATAATACTGGTGAGAAATGCCATTTGAAGCAGTGGGACAAAGAAACACAGCGCCTGTACAGGAACGTATTGCATGGCAATCAGGTGAATGCCTATCTTGATTATCTGAGCAAGGAAATTTTGAAAATATACCGTGAAGCAAAGGCATCCGGAATCAGGCCAGGTTATGATTTTCTCAGGAGCAGCATAAAAAACAGGGGTAAGAGTTCAGGATACGGATTTTTCGAGGCTTACATGGAGTTTATTGATGAAAATTTTGACCGATGGACTATCTCTACCTTTCGAAAAGTGAAGACATCATACAATCATTTGAGAAAATTCACAGACACTTCTGGGTTTGAACTGAAATTTGAGAAAATTGACAGGTATTTCTTTGATGCATATATTAATTACTTCCTGGATAACTTCAAGCATTCCAATACTACCATTCATAAAAATATAATGGTGTTGAAGTGGTTCCTGAACTGGGCAGCCAGAAAGGGCTATAACAGGAACCGGTATTACATGGACTATATATTTCCATGGAAGCGGCAATACAAATTGGAAACAGCAGTAAACGCCTTATCACCTGAAGAATTATTCTCCTTTTTAACTTATGAGTTCGGTAACGACAAACTCAATCATGCGAAAGACATATTTTGTTTTATGTGTTTTACCGGGCTGAAATACAGTGAGATAAGCTATTTGACCGTCCAGGGTATCAGCGATGATTCGATACAAATAAACATACCATATAAAAACAGGGTCCGGGAGATCCCTTTGAACAGGTATTCCCGGGAGATTATCAGGAAATACCGTCATGAGACGGGAGAAAATAAGCAGGTTTTTCCTTCATACAGTACAGTAAGTATAAACAGGCTGATAAAGATGGCAGGAAAAGAAGCAGGCTTTAATGAGCTAATTGAGATCCAGCTGTATTCCGGAAAATTATTTCACAGAAAGAGGATTCCCAAATGGCAGGTGCTGTCTACAAAGTCAGCAGGCAATACATTTATAATGAATGCTTTCAGGCTTGAAATCCCGCTAAGGCTTATAATGGATTATTGTGGAATAAGAACCATTCTGAGTATGAAAAAATACATGGCTGAATACAATAAGATCAAGAAATCAGAAATGCAGAAGTTTGAGCACCTGGCTTCTTAATAAGGAGACCGGGGTAAGTAATCAGGGAAAATATTATCCATTGACCGGAATATATTCTTCCGGCTATTCTTGTTAAGCTTATCCATATCTTTAATCAGGCTCTTTATAGTGTCCCTGCGGGTAGAGTCATCATAAGGACAGCTTTTCTCGTGTTTCTTAAAAGACCTCATGTTTGCATAATATGAAAGCTCATTCTCCGGGATCATCAGCAATGGTCTTATCAGTTGGATACGTCCTGAAAACATATCTAGTTTCTGCGGCAGGGAGCTGATGGATCCATGGTAGATCAGATTCATAAGCATTGTCTGTATTGCATCATCCTTATGATGTCCAAGGGCCACTTTATTGCAATTAAGCTCTTTTGATTTGTTGAATATGGTTTTTCTCCGGGTCCATGAGCAAATAAAACAAGGTGTCTTACTACTGTCAACACTTAAATCGACTTCAATTTCTTCAAGGTAGAGCGGGACTTCCAGGCTTGAACAGAATCTATTTAAGTATTCTGTATCCATCTTATAACCAATATTGCTTGCGGATACATGGATGGCAAACAACTCAAATGCAAAAGGCAGGTGTTTCTTTCTGCTTGCGAGTGCTTCAAGGAGTATCATACTGTCTTTACCTCCTGAGAGCCCTACAAGTACACGGTCACCGTCTTCAATCAGGCGAAATTCATTAATCGCTTTCCCGACTTTCCGGCTGATCTTTTCAAGTTGTTTCTTTTTTCTTCTTTCTTCTTCCATATTGAAACCGGTTAATGACAGGTAAAAATACCAATATTTGTCGGTACGCTTTATGTTTAGGTCCGGATCCGCTAACTTTGATTTGATCAGGAAATGATTATTTTTAAGTGCTGATTGTACTTTTAGCCTGATATTTAAGCACTTCATGCGAAGAATCGTCATCATATGCACTTGTCTCATGACTGCAGGTATTGCATACTCACAGCAATTTGAATGGCTGGCAGGCTTCGATGGCTTCCTTGATAACCGCGAGTACTATAACGAATACCAGATGCCTCAGACAATATTTGGTTCACGCCTGCGGGCTGAAATCGGGGGTAATCTGAACCAGGTCCACCGGCTAAGGGCAGGCTTCAATTCGATGTATGAATTTGGCGGCACCGGTGAGATAGAGAAACCCTCCCTGATAATGTATTACCAGCTGGATCTTGAGCCATATACCTTTTCAATGGGAGTTTTTCCGCGCCGCGACTTGCTTGATTTTCCGCAATCATTGCTTAACGATACGCTTAATTACTACCGTCCGAACCTTGAAGGTATGTATCTGCGAAGGGATGGGGACTGGGGCTACCAGGATGTTTTTATTGACTGGACAAGTCGCCAGGAAGCCTTCAGGTTTGAACGATTTATGTTTGGATTTTCCGGACGTTTGAATATCAACAGTTTATTTATCAGCCATCATTTTTTAATGGGCCATTTTGCCGCACGTGGGATACCCCTGCCTGGATTTCATCTCAGGGATAACGGCGGATTTGACCTGTCCATGGGAGCCGACCTGTCTGATAAAACAGTACTTGATACCCTGGTATTCAGTATCGGGACATTAATTTCACTGGACAGGACCCGTGGGGTGGATGATGGATGGCAGACACCGGCCGGGATGATCGCACAGGCTGACCTTATGTACAGGTTTGCCGGTATCAGGACAAGCATTCATGCAGGAAATGGTCATACATTTCTTTACGGGGATTCCTTTTACAGGGCTGATTTCTATACCAGGATAGATATGTATCTCAGGTTTTTTAATACTGAAAATGTGCGGGCAAGGGTCAATTTTGCCCTGCATATGATAAAAGGTACCCTGGATACCTCACAGCAGGTGCTGGTTTCATTCGACCTTGATGGAACGAGGCAATAATTTACTGGTTGTAATGTTCCAGTAACTCGATGATCACTCCCAGTTTCTCCCTTCCGTCCATATAACCATATTCCCCTGTCTCCCAACCACCATGCTGGATCAAGGGGATCCCAAATTTTTCAAACTCGGAAATGCGGGTATCCATATCCTTGATATCAAAGGCAATATGATGTATGCCTTCGCCCTCTTCTTCCAGGAAATCTGCCCATGTACTGGGTTTACCCAAAGGTTCTATCAGTTCAATGGTTATGTTCCCCAGGTTGATAAATGCCAGCTTTGCTTTTGCGTCAGTACTTACGGTCATGTACTGAGTTGGATTCAGTTCATGGGAACTGGCAATTGAGGAGCCGGGAACTTCAATACCCAGAAAATCAGCCCAGGTTTTTGCTGATGCTTCAACATCTGCAACTATGAACCCGACCTGGACCATGGTCCTGTCCTGGATCAATCCGCTTGTATCATCATGATATGCAGTATCATGCACGGCAAAGCTCATAACAAAGAGGCTGACAATTAGCAAAAGAATAAGAGAGTTTTTCATTTTGATCTGTTTTAATTTATGGCAAAATATAGTATATTGATGCAATCTGCAAATACGGCAAACCTAAAATATTAAGTGGCATGAAAATCAAAAATGACAAATCAGGCAAGTCCTTATCCAGGAGGGACTTTATAACAAAATCATCACTGGCAGCAGCAGGCATTACTATTCTGCCATCGTACGTCGTAGGTGGATTGGGACATGTGGCGCCCAGTGATAAACTGAATATTGCATGCATAGGGATAGGTGGGAAAGGGGTTTACAACCTCAGGAATATGGTCAAACAGAATATTGTTGCCCTTTGTGATGTTGACTGGGACTATGCGGCACCGGTATTTAAAGAATATCCGGATGCCGTTAAGTATAAGGACTACCGAAAGATGCTTGATAAACAAAAAGACATTCAGGCAGTGGTGATAGCCACACCCGATCATTCTCACGCCATCCAGGCCATTGCCTGTATGGAGCTTGGGAAACACGTGTATGTACAGAAACCCCTGACGCATTCTGTATGGGAATCCAGGCAGCTTACCCTGGCGGCAAGGGAATTCAGGGTAGCCACACAGATGGGTAATGAAGGACATTCAGATGATAATGTCAGGAAGGTCGCCGAAATCATATGGAGCGGAGCCATTGGTGATGTTATTGAAGCGCATGCATGGACCAACAGGCCTATCTGGCCACAGGGACTCGAAAGACCAACTGAGAAAGTGCCTGTGCCGGATACCCTTGACTGGGACCTCTTTCTGGGACCGGCTCCTGAACGCCCGTACCATCCGGCTTACACTCCGTGGAGCTGGAGAGCCTGGTGGGATTACGGTACAGGTGCCCTGGGAGACATGGGATGCCACGTCCTGGATGTACCTTTCTTTGCCCTGGACCTGGGATATCCGATTGCGGTTCAATCCAGTTCAACCGTCGTCAACACTGAAAGTGCCCCCGCAGCTTCGAGGGTTGAATATACTTTCCCGGCAAGGAAAAAGAGGAACAATGTCAACATGCCTGAAATTAAGCTAACCTGGCATGATGGAGGCCTCCTGCCCCCGAGACCTGATGAACTCCCCCAGGGAGAAATGATGGGAGACTGGGGAGGAGGAGATCTTTTTATAGGTACCAAAGGAAAGCTGATTTGCAGTAATTACGCCGGAACCTACAAGGTTCTTACTGGAGGTCTGGAATACGAAAACCCGCCTGAGGAGATCGAACGTGTGCCTGATCATACACTTGGCGGGGAGAGGCATGAAATGGACTGGGTAAGAGCCTGTAAGGAAGATGCAGATTCGCGCAGGGAGACTTGTTCGAATTTTGAGTTTGCCGGACCCCTTTCAGAGATGGTGGTTATGGGAAACCTGGCCATCCGGTTGCAGGACCTTAGAAGAAAACTGATATGGGACGGTGAGAAAATGGAATTCAAAAACATCGATCCGGGCGAAAAAATCAATATTATCACAACAAATGAGTACAAGAAGATAAATGGGCAGCCCCAGTTTAATACTAAAACCAAGGAATTCAATGCCCTGGAATCAGCTTCAGAATGGATCAGGCATAATTACCGGAAAGGCTGGACAATGAGGGAGTTTTAAATAATAACAATAAAAGATATTTTTGCACTGTGAAAACTTTCAGTTACAGATCGGTTTTCCTGGTGATTGTCTGGGAGGTCCTGATTGCTGTAATATCCGGTTGTGAACGCGACCCGGACCCGGAACCCGAAGAGCATAATAATCTTACCCCTGAAATTGCCTGGCAGATCATGGATGAGTTTTACCTCTGGAATGAAGACCTGCCTGTGATCGATCCGGCAAACTATGATACTCCGCAGGATGTGCTTGAGGAAATGAGAAATACAACATACGACCGCTTCAGCTACATAGAGACTACTGAGGCATTCCTGCAGTATTATGAGCAAGGGATTTATATCGGCCACGGTTTCAGCCTGAAATACGATGCGGATGGGAAGCTGCGTGTTGCTTTTGTCTATGGGGAGGCCCCGGCTGATCTGGCCGGTGTAAAACGCGGATGGATAGTCGAAGCCATAAATGGTACGGCAATTGAACCTTTCTCCAATTACTTAGAGCTTATTGGAAGTGATTCGCTGGATGTCGAGAATAACTTCCGTTTTACTGATATTGGCGGAAACCAGGTTAATCTCTCCATACTGAAGAAGGAAGTTGATATTAAATCCATTCTTCACCAGGAGGTCATCGATTTGAATGGGGTCCCGACCGGGTACCTGGTATTCAATCATTTTATCGAGCCCGCGATTGAAGATCTCGAAGATGCTTTTACATTTTTCCGGGATTCGGCAGTGGAAGAATTTGTGATCGACCTGAGATACAATCGCGGAGGACTGGAATCAGTCTATATTTTCCTGGCTGGTCTGATAGGAGGTTCACACACTGCGGGGAAGATATTCACCAAATACATTCACAACCAGAAGCAGGCTACAAGGAATAAAGTTGTCTGGGCTGAGAACTATGATATCTCGCTGGACGTTGACCGGGTAGCTTTTATAACAACCCGTTCTTCTGCTTCGGCAAGCGAGTTGGTGCTCAATGGGCTGAGGCCATACCTTGAAGTCAGGTCTTTCGGGGAGAGTACCTATGGGAAGCCTGTGGGAATGTACAGCTGGCAGTTTGAAGATTTTACCTTTGTCCCCATATGCTTCAAATATACCAATGCTAATGATGAGGGTGATTTCTACGACGGCCTGGTACCGGATGTATATGTTGTTGACGACCTGACAGTTCCTTTTGGTGATCCCGAAGAAGACTGCCTGAAAGCAGCCCTCGAGTATCTTAAGACCGGGGTATTGCCTCCTGCAGGCATTAAGAAAGTGGATCGGATAAGTATACCCCTGTTTGAGCCACCCGGATTAAAATTTGAAATTGGTGCCATTTAGATCTGATAAGCAATATCCTGATCTGCTTAGAGATGGATATCAGGAGCCTGAATGGATAAGCAGTTGACAATCAGGTTATCCGGCGTGGATTGCTGAATTCTTTTAAATAATTGATTTCCTCTGCATCATATTCCCTGACCTGGAAAATGTTCTCTCCTGAAACCCAGCGACTGAAACAGTCATCCTGCTCCAGGACAGTATTAAGAGCCGATTCCATCTGGCATTCACAGGGGTAGATCTTTTTCTCACGCAGCCAGGCACAAATGCCTTCATTCATCATCCTTCCTGCAAGCAGCGGGAATTCATATAATCCCGGGAAATAGTCCGTTTCTGAAGGATGGCGGTATTCATGACGGCATGACTCCAGGTCTGATGACAGGTAGATGCGGCAGGCCATGGGCCGGGCCGGGTAAATCATACAGGTATCTTCATTCAGCATGGGGCAGGGTGATTTGAAATGCAGGAATTCCTGGACTTTCATCGGGCTGGTTACCTCGTTTTTATCTCTTATTCGCTTAAGGATCTTCTTTTTCACTGTTATATCAAGACTCTCCTCAATATAATTCATCATGTACAATGCTTCATATGGAAGGATAAGTACTGCCTGCCTGCAGCACCATGAGCATCCTTTACCACAGTCCACCCTGCGGTTCTCCTTTTGGCAGCGGTTTATAAAACTTTCAAGCAGGCTGTTAATCTCAGTATACAGTTTTCTTGAGAGGTAGTAAAAGCAGGCGGGACTTGTATCCTTACCCAGTATTTCATCGGCAAGGCGCCAGCCATCTTTAAAGAAGGCTCTTCCTGCTTCGGCAAGGAACTGGTTGTCAGTAAGATCGTGGACAGACATATGTTTTTTACTTCTTAATTGCTCTATTCTAGAAGTATTATCGACTACCGGATAAATTACAAAATTTTACTTAAATCCCGTCATATAATTCATATAAGGAATGGTTACATTTGAATACATTATTGACTGAAGCATCAGAAAATGAGTCCTCACTATATTTCCTTAATTTCAGCTTATTGCCTTGCGGTTGGATTATGGTTCCTGCTATATCATTTCCTGCCTTCCATGTGGAAGCATGAGCGAAGAATACAATTCAGTAAACCTTTTCAAGAATTTATTTATTCTATCATTGCAGTGCTGGCTATACTGGGACTGGGTCAGTTTTATACCAGGGGATTATTGATCCCGGGTGATGATTCTGTCTTAGTGAATGCTTTAAACCAGTTCATCATTTTTTCTCCGGCCTGGGTTCTCATTCTGGTCAGAAAACAATCTGCTGAAACAGTATGGCTTCCTAAATCAAAAATCGCGATCCGCTTATTGACAGGCCTTTTTCTTGCCATATGCAGCCTTATTATTTACTGGTTGACAAGACGCGATTCAAATGGCTTCGGTAATATATTATTAAATATCTATCATTATCAAAACATATCGCATTTGGTCCAGGTTTTTATGGAAGATGTTACAATTGCCCTGATTTTTGTGAGATTGTCTGCATGGATAGGTAATAAATGGTCTATTTTTATTGTTGCCGTTCTCTTTTCTGCAGCACATATTCCAAGTCTGTTGACAAATGGTGCTACTTTAATTGAACTTAGCAGTTTATTAGTAGATGCATTATTAGGAGTTCTGGTGCTTTCGGCAGTGAGCAAATCCAGAGATATTTTGTGGTTTTTCATGGTCCATTTTGCAATGGATATGACTCAGTTCTATGGAGGTCAGTCTTGAATGCTGCGAGCACATTGACTCCGTCGAGTTCCGCTTCGCTCCGGTTGGCTTCGCCGAATTCGCAAGCCCGGTTCCCCGTAGCTTGCTGCGGGGAGCTTCAATTGCCTGGATTATTGACCTCACAGTTTGTTATTCTCAAGTTTATACAATATTTGCAGGGCTTCTTCCCTGTTGTTGCCACAGAATTCCTCCTCGGCTTGAAAATCTGCACAGGCTTTCGGCCGTAGAGGATCATTATAGATCGCACAGCGAAAATCTTCAGTAAGATGAATGCAGGGTGTGCCTCCGGGTTTTCCCTGCGGCATTCCAGGGATGGGAGAGGAGATGGAGGGTGCGATGCAACATGCCCCGCACCCGCTGCGGCATTCCATGTTCAGTTATCGTTTGGGGTTGTTATTACCTTATCATTTCTCTTACAATAATTATATATCCAACTTCATCGTCTTGTTTTAAGATTGTTAATCCGTTATAGTAAATATCTGTGACGGGCTTATTGGATCCTATTTCCTTATAAAATATTTGTAATCTGCCATAATCCGAATCAATTCTTTTACTTGTTACATTATGCTGAATTAATGGAGATTCGATTTTCGGGTCAAATCCAATTTCAGGTATGGGTAATCCTTTTTCTTTTGCAATGGTTCGTGTCAATTCATACGAATATGTTTTTATTCCTGATTTTTTTACCACATCCAATCCTTCCATAGCATCCGGATGCCACCTGTCGATTACATATCCAATTATCTCAGCATGAAGATGCTGTTTTGTCCAATCGATAAAATTCTGGGTTTCAGCATCTGAATCAGGAGTAGAAACAATAATTGCCTCACCCTTATTTACGTGTACAATTCCGTTATTATTTTCACAGGTATGAATGTATGTGCGTTCCGTCAATTTAATGGTCATAATTATTCTATGCAGCGGTTTCATTACATAATCGCTGGCTTTTCAGCAAAATTACCTTAGCGAAGCCTTGGAGAATATGTGGTCGGGGATGCTGGCATTGAACTCGATCTCGTCAATAATGAATTCGGTTCCTTCACCCGTTTTCAGCATGTCTTTGAATACCATTTTCCCCGGGAACCATCTTTGGTCTATTCTCCTGATATCAAAGAGCTCTGTCTTTTTCAGCAGCTTACCGCTTTTGGCATATAACTCTTCTTTCAGGGGAATATACCTTTCCTGGTCCACCCAGAGCTTTCGGATCTGATAAGTCACGTCGGATGTATTGGCCTGCAGTTCCAGGACCCAGCAGTTCCGTTCATCGATTTCTTCTTCCCCGATAACTGCAGCATCATAATCTTCCGTCAACTTGGAATCATCCATCATGTCTTCGTAGGAAAGGTCGGAACCCATAACGGATTGCCTGAGCATATGTCCCGAGATCTGTATGGTCCTGTCTGTGGAGGGTGAGAATATCCACAGCTGGTCTTCCAGCTTCAGCATCTTGGTTCCCTGTTCCCTGGCGGGGGAAAGGTATTCGGTATAGGCCTTGGTATCACCCACTGACCATGATTTGGATTCTATGGTCCGGCTGCTGCGTGGCCCATGTATAACCATTTTGCTGGTTATTACCCTATTCTCTGAATGCATGTTTTTATCTATCCTGTCGAGTATCTGTTCCCCTGATAAGGATTGTGTCCATGCAGGAGCAGTAAACAGGACCAGGATTATACTTAGTAGTGTTTTCATTTCTCGTTTGTATTATATCGTTACGGTTCTTTATAAGTCACTAGTTATTTGAATTTTATATCTCCGGCTCTTTGAATTTTAAGTTTCCAGTTCCTTGAATAATTGAGCCGTTTTCCTTTTATATATTCCAATTCCCGAGAGCATGGTCCCAAGCGTGGAGGAGAACAATCCCGGTATAAATCCAAGGTAATAGGCCTCCGGTACGATCTGGGCATGAAACTTTCCCGGCATCATCATGGTGGACCCTTTCATCATACTACCTATATCAATTCCTTTTTCCTGCATCCAGTATGCAAACAATAGTCCAATTACGGTGCCAAGTATGGAACCCATGATCCCGATCAATGCTGATTCATAGATCATGCTTTTGTATATATGACCTTTTTCCTCACCAATGGCCAGCCGTACACCTACCTCACCGTACCGCCTCAATCCACCTATGAGTCCGGTATTCCAAAGCACAATTGACATAGCAAAGATGAATATAAAGACAACTATAAATGCCACGGCATCAACCATCTCCAGGTATCCACCCAGGAAATCATCCTGTTCGGATAGTTTTAGCATAACAGGTGAATACTCATCCATAAGGTCAGAATACTTTTCGTTGAAGCTTGCACAAACAGCCCCTGCCTCTTCTCCTTCATATTGTCCGCCGGGTAAATATCCAAGTATTTCACCTGACGCATCCTGCATATCGAGTGCAGCCTGGGCGTCCGCAAAGTCTACAATTATTGCCCCCCTGTCCATGACAGATGCACCAAACCGGATTGTTCCGGCAATAATAAAGTTATAAAAGCTCATGCTGCCGTACATGGTTGAACTCATCAGGGTAACATTATCACCAGGAGCAACTCCGAGATTATTTGCGAAGTCATCGCTTATAAGTATTTCACCCGGACTATCAGGGACGCTGCCCTTTACC
>CAZILN010000387.1:0-31568 GCA_964540005.1 uncultured Bacteroidaceae bacterium
CAGATATTTCGATACACATGAGGATGAAGGGGATGCATCGGAAGCAAATGAACTGCTTGGGGCCCCTGCCACAACCCTGGATCAGTGGATGGAAATGATCAGGAAGGATCAGGATTGAATTACGCGAGCGCATTCCCCGAAGCTCTGCTTCGGGGTTAGCGAGCACAAATGAAAATATACAATTAATCGATGATTCCTCGCAGCTCTGCTGCGAGGAGAGTCAATCCGGGCTCCAGATAATGATACAACTCTGTTAGTTTACTAATGGCATAGAGGGGCAGATTTGTCATCCAGTTTTCTTTTCTAAAATCTGACATGGAATACTTTTCTCAAGTTTTAGTGAATGATCTCATTTTTTCAAACGACTTTTCGAATTTTATAACATTAAATCATTACAACCATCATAAATTATGTAAATAATCTGTATATTTGCTCATCATGTGGGAAAATATACAGGTAAATCGACTTATTAGTAAAAAATTACCCCAGACACATGAGCGTACTATTGTGTTGTTAACAGGGGCACGGCAAACAGGAAAAACAACCTTACTAAAATATACTTATCCTGAACTATCCTATTTTAACCTCGATGCTGTGGAATTCAGGGAGCAGCTTAGCCATATCAGCTCCTTCGCATGGGCAAGGGAAGTTGGAGACGCTGTGATTGATGAAATTCAAAAAGAACCGGAGTTAATAAACAAGATCAAGTTCGCATTTGATGAAGGGGCTCTGAATTTTACGGCTCTTTCGGGCTCAGCCCAGGTGATATTACTGAAAAAAACCAAAGAAACCCTTGCAGGAAGGATCCAAATATTGGAATTATTCCCGTTGATGTTGAGTGAGCTTATTCATGCACAAGAAGAAAAAATTCACGATTCGCTTATTGGAAGACTCATCAGCCCATCATCATCATCATCGGATATTTTAAACAAATTACCTGCAGTTTTGCTTGGCGAAAAGTGGGATAAAGCGATAACAGCTGAGGAATACTTACTTAAATATGGTGGTATGCCTGCGTTGATCCATATACCTGAACCGGATAAGAAAGCAAACTGGTTGCAGGATTATTCAGCAGCCTACCTTGAAAGAGATCTAAATGATCTGGTCAGGCTGAATGACCTGATGCCTTTCAGGACTTTTCAGCAGCTTGCTGCCCTGAGATCGGCACACCTGCTTTCCTATTCTGAGCTGGCCAGGGATGCTGGGATTGGTACTGAAACAGCACGCCGATATCTGGAGTATCTCAGATTATCTTATCAGACTGTATTGCTTCAGCCATATCATAAAAACCTTACTAGCAGACTTGTTAAAACGCCTAAGATATATTGGCTGGATAATGGATTGCTTCGTCAACTTGCAGGATATGGATTTGACCTGATGAATGGAGAGATTTATGAAAACTATGTAGCAGCAGAATTGGTCAAACTGCTCAGAACTATGAAATCAGATGCAAGCTTAAGTTTTTACAGGACCCGTTCCGGTATGGAGGTCGATTTCTGTATTGAAATCCATGGCAGGCTTATCGGGATTGAGGTGAAGAACAGGAAAACCATAAATAAAAGTGACTATACCTCATTGAATAAGCTTAAAGAAGCTACTGGCAAAGAATGGTTAGCCGGTCTCGTTGTTTACCGTGGGAATGAGATCAAGGAAATTTCTGAAAAGATTTGGTCAGTTCCCTCGTGCAGACTGTTTTCATAAGAGAATTATAAATCCATCCATCTATCGCTACATTAACATTTTTTCTCATTTAATATACCCTACAAAAGCATCACAGAAATATCATAATTATCATACTTACCTGCAGGCCACACTACACTCTTTTCAATTGCTTCTTCATCACCTTCCCTGTATAAATCTCACCCCTGTCTGTTTTTATCCGGATAAAGTATATGGCCCTTTCCAGATGGCCCATATCAATCTTGCCTTCAGTTGCAGCAACATCCATTATCTTAACTCCAAGCGCATTGAACAACTCTATTGAAGCAATGGCTTGATCTGTTTCAATATGAAGTGCTTCCACGACCGGATTAGGATACATTCTGAATTGTCCTGCAGAAAAATGAATCTTACTGGTGAACACCAGCGATGAAATGTTCCACGCATTGCCTGATATCATCATGGTACCCACCTTCGAGGACGGCAAAAACTTTCTTGAAGTTTTCTCCCAGAATCCGGCCGCATTGCCAGTAGCCCTCAAGGGTATATTTAAGGGCCAGCAGCTTGTCCTTCTCGTAGCCGTCAAATCCCGCCGATACGCCAACTACATCAGGAGAAAACTTCAGGGCCCGTTCAATGGCCCGGTTGATGGATTCAAGCATTTGCTTATCCCCGCTTCCCGCTGAGAGAGGAAAGTTCATGGTATACCCAAGACCCTCACCTTTGCCCGTCTCACCGACGTCTCCCGTCCAGGGATAGGCATACTGCTGGTGCAGGGAACAGAAGAGTACACGGTCTGATTCATAGAAGATCTGCTGTGTGCCGTCGCCGTGGTGGCCGTCAATATCCAGTATGAATACCTTTTTTCCTTCATTGACCAGCTTCTGGGCGGCAATGGCAATATTGTTAAACAGGCAGAATCCATCGGCCCTCTCATGTTTTGCATGATGCCCGGGCGGCCTGACAACAGCAAAACCATTTTGTTCTGATGCCAGGATGGTCAGTCCTATCGCATGGCAGGCAGCCTCGTAACTGTCATTGTTAACAATTACTTCTGCCAATATGCCTGATCCCTTGCAGATATCCCTAATATATTCTGCATAGGCCCGGCTGTGAATAAGTGTGGTGAATTCTTCCCCGTTACTGCTGGTTTCTTCCGTGTTTCCTTCAAATGCTGCAACACGGTATGGGCCTTCACCGGAACTATCCTGGTTATGGGCCAGGAATTTGCTGTTAAAAAGGATCTTCATTTCGGTTATCTGGTTTATGCGTTTATAACTGTATTTCACCTGGGAAGGACATGCTTCCACACATGAACCACAGAGAGCTCACCTCTCGCTGAAGTATGCCACTTCCGTTTCAGAGAGTACTGATTCAGGATTATGGCACCACCTGCAGTGCATGGGACAGCCCTTCAGGAATATCGTGGTACGTATGCCCGGACCGTCATACAAGGAACCCCTCAATACATCCAGTACCATGCCTGTTTTAGCTTTTATAGTCTCTCACAGCGAACTCTTATCCTTCCTTAATTCCTTTTCGAGCAAACCTCTTTCTCGTACTGCCGGACATTATTTAAGTAATCTGCCCCGGGAGGTACGTCCATTTTCAGGCAGAAATAATCCCAGACATCCCCGAAGGGCAGTTTCTTGGCTTCCTCCATCAGGGCCAGGCGTTCAAACAGCTGTCCGGAATTCTCATACTCCCTCAGTTTATCTAAGGGTTCCAGCAATGCCTGCAGGAAGCTGATCTGGGTAGCCCTGGTACCCACCACCCAGGCTCCTATGCGGTTTATGCTTGCATCAAAGAAATCAAGTCCGATATTCACCCTGTCCAACACGCCGGCACGAACGATCTCATGACACATGGCATATGTGGCATCATTCAGGGTTATTACATGATCGCTGTCCCAGCGCACACCCCTGCTGTAGTGAAACATGAGTTCATCGGTGAACTGCAGCAACGCAGACACCTTTTCTCCTACCGATTCCGTAGGATGAAAGTGACCCATATCGATGCAGATCATCTTGTTACGGGTTATCGCATAACCCAGGTAGAACTCATGTGACCCGGCCACGAAGGATTCACTGGCAATGCCGAATAACTTGCTTTCCAGGCTGTCTGTCATATGTTCAGGAGGATATTCCTTCTCAAATATCCTGTCCAGGGATTCTGCCAGGTGTTTCCTGTAAATGTATCGATCAACCGTATCATCCTTTGAACCATCGGGTATCCAGATATTATGGATGCACCGGCTGCCCTGCTGTTTTCCTATGAAATCACTGATAAGCCGGCAGCGGTTAACATGCTCTATCCAGAAATTCCTGATTTCAGGATCCTTGCTGGCCAGAGTAAATCCCCCGTCTGCCAGGGGATGGGAAAAACAGGTACTATTGAAGTCCAGCATGATCTCCCTGGATCTCCCCCAATCCAGCCAGTACCGGAAATGCCCGGGTTCTATCCTGTCCCTGTCCACAGTCTCCCCTTTAAAATCCCCATAACTGGCATGCAGGTTCAGGCGGTGGGTGCCCGGAACCAGAGAATAAACCATATCCAGGTCCTGGCACAACTCATCAATATTGCGTGCCTTCCCCGGATAGTTACCCGTGGCCTGTATGCCTCCCCCGCTGATGCCTGCATCAGGGGTTTCAAACCCTCCCACATCGTCACCCTGCCAGCAATGGATTGAAACAGAGATCCTCTTTAAGCGGTCAATGGCTTTTTCGGTATCAACTCCCAGCTCCGAATATTTTTCCCTGGCTGCCTGGTATGATTTTTCGATCAGTGATGTATTCATGCTCAGAAATTTAGAAAATAGTTAATTGTTTTCAGATATCAGCTCCAGGTACCCGGTATAGGTCTTCTCCCAAATTTCAGGATTTTCCGGATTACAAGTTTTCAATTCAAATGAATTCCTGACCACCTTCCGTATCTCATCCAGAGATTTTATATATCCCATAGCCATTGCCTGGACCAGAATATTGCCCGATGCAGTCGCTTCTGCCGGTCCGCTTACCACAGGTATCCCAGTTGCATTGGCGGTAAACTGGCAGAGCAGTTCATTCTGGGCACCTCCGCCTATGATATGCACTTTTGAAAATACCCTTCCTGATACCTCGGTCAACTGATCCAGAACCCTTCTGTACTCCATAGCCAGACTTTCGAGAATACAGCGGACGATCGCTGCATGGCCAAGATCATGTTTTTGTCCCGATTCCCTCAGATATTGTTTTATACTTGCCGGCATATTATCTGGATTATAGAAACCCATCCAGTCAGGATTAATCAATACCTGAAAGGGGTCTGAGCTGCGAGCCATACTTACCAGTTTTTCAAAACTGTATCCGAAACCTGCGGCCGCCCATATCCTCCTGCATTCCTGCAGCAGCCATAATCCCATGATGTTCTTTAAAAACCTGAACGTCTGTCCCACCCCTCCTTCATTGGTAAAATTATAATTCAGGGCCGATTTATTTATTATGGGCTGATCAACCTCAATTCCCATCAATGACCAGGTGCCCGAGCTGATATACGCCCAGTCATCACCCTCCGAAGGGATGGCAGCTATGGCCGAAGCTGTATCATGTGAGGCAACAGCAGTTACCTGCACATCGTGGAGCCCGGTACTCTCTTCAATATCCGCGTAAAGCCTCCCTATATGAGTCCCGGGCTGAATTATTTCACACATCAGTTCACGGGGCAGACCCAGTTCCTCGAATATGGCGGACTCCCAGGTCGCCGAGAGCGGGTTATACAATTGGGAAGTGGTAGCAAAAGTGAATTCCGACTTCATCTGTCCGGTCAGAAGGTAATTGAAGATATCAGGAATGAAAAGGATCTTGCCGGCAATTTCCAGTACGTCGGGCTGGTCCCTTTTCCAGGCAAATAACTGGTACAGGCTGTTAAACTGCCATAATGCAATCCCTGTTAATTCATATATCCTGGTCCTGGGAACGATCCTGAAAACCTCATCAAGAATATTATCCGTCCTGTGATCGCGGTAAGCATATGGCGGACCAAGCAGCTTACCCTTGCGGTCAACCAGGCCGAAATCCACCCCCCAGCTATCCACTCCCAGTGATTCAGGCTGCCTCCCCTGTTCTCCTGCCAGATTCAATGCGTTAATTAAATGCTCATAAATGCGGTATACATTCCAGTATAAGCTGCCATGGATGTTCAACATCCGGTTAGGAAAGCGGTATATTTCCTTCAGTGTGAGCAGATCATTCTCAAGGCTGCCTGCCATCGCCCTGCCGTTGGAGGCCCCCAGATCAAATGCCAGAAATTCGTGTTTCATGAGGTTGGGATTTCAATATCTCTTTTAAGAGAATGAAAATACGAAAAACAGCGTAACAGGATCATACCAGCTGGTAAAATATCAACAAGCTTTTAGAAAATCCCGAATACAGCCTGTTCATCCGTATTGCAGTATATTGAGGAATAGAAACAGTATCCGGGCCTGTTTGTTTCGAATTTCCTTTCCAGGTGGAGCACGGGATGTCCCTTTTCCAGTTTCAGGTACCTGCTGATCTGAGCATCGGCCGGAATGGCTTTGATTTTCTGCTCTCCTCCTATCACTTCCAGGTTGTAAGAGATCCTCAGGATATCAAATAAGGACCTGTTCTCAAACTTACGGGATGTGAAACGCGTGAGATTGATATTGGGGAGATAGTTCCTGTCGAAAAAGATCGGTTTGCGGTTGAATAATCGCAGGCGATCTAAAATAATGCATCCTGATTCAAGTTCAATATCCGACAGTTTGAAGAAAAATCCCTCCGGCCAGATGGTAACATAAGGTTTGACAAGCACTTTGGTCTCCAGGTTCCCTGATCCCAGTGCAGAGGTAGTTCCGGCAACTGAAAGTATGCCTATCCCCTGTGGCGATGCATTTACTATACTGCCTTTGCCCTGGTGTTTCTTAATATACCCGTCATTTACAAGTGCATTGAGGGCCTGCCTGACAGTGGGGCGTGTAATATGGTAGGTGGCACATAAATCATTCTCAGAGGGCAAAAGATCACCATCCTTATATACTCCGTCAACAATGTGTTTCCGCAGTATTTCATATAATCTCCTGTATTGAGGTAGTTTTGCGATAATTATACAGATCTACTTGTAAATACAAGTTGGAATTTATATATTTACACTGATTTTAATAATCCACTGTTTATAGTAGATATAACCGATTAACAAATATACTACATTATACATATATTTACAAGTATTCGTTTCTAACATCTCAACCAAATATAACAGGAAATGGCAGTTCCGGTAGCAATGCCCAGGCAGGGTCAATCTGTAGAAAGCTGTATTATAACTGAATGGCATTATAAAAAGGGAGATCAATTAAAGGAAGGCGACATCCTTCTGTCCTATGAAACTGATAAGGCATCATTTGACCTGGAATCTCCTGCAGAAGGGATATTGCTTGAAATATTCTTCAAAGACGGGGATGTAGTGCCTGTCCTGGCTAACATTGCTGTTATAGGAAAGAAAGGTGAGTCAGTGGACGGGTTCCGTCCGGATAAACCATCTCCGGGAAGTGCTGAGGGACGGGCCGGGACAGTTTCTGATGAATCGCATGGCGTTCCGGCTGCCTCACCGGAGACAACAGTTACCACCCATTTATATCAGAATAATGGCAAAAGAAGAATATCCCCGCGGGCCAGGAGAATGGCGCAGGAACTTAACGTTCCCCTGGATAAGATCACCGGAAGCGGTCCGTACGGGCGCATAGTAGCAGAAGACATTACCAGAACAGCAGAATCAACGCCGGCTGTTATTACTGATACAGGCGGGTTTTCTGACGCCAAGCTCAGTAATATCAGACGGATCATAGCTGAAAAGATGTATCAGTCCCTGCAAAACTCCGCACAGCTGACCCATCACATCAGTGCCGACGCCCGCAGGATCCTTGCCTATCGTGCCTCATTCAAGGCCCTCCCCGAAGGGTCTCCCAACAGGGATATTACCATAAATGATATGATATCCTATGCAGTATGCAAGGTGCTTTTGAACAATCTTTTTCTTAATTCACATTTTCTCGGAGACAGCATCAGGATATTTGACAGGGTACACCTGGGTTTTGCCGTGGATACCGAGCGCGGACTTACGGTGCCGGTCCTTAAAAATGCAGATACCTTTAAACTGTCAGAGATATCTGGGAAGCTGAAAGGACTGGCAGAAAAGTGTAAGCAGGGTAACATTGATCCGGAGTTGCTTCAGAGTACCGAAGCCTCCTTTACCATTTCAAACCTTGGAGCCTATGGCATAGAGATGTTCACCCCTGTTCTTAACCTGCCGCAAGCAGGCATCCTGGGGATCAACACCATTACCAGGCGCCCGGCAGATACAGGTGACGGGACGATAGGAATGGTGCCTTATATCGGCCTGTCCCTGACCTATGATCACAGGGCTGTGGATGGCGCCCCGGCTTCAGCTTTCCTCAGAGAACTTAAAGAATTTATAGAATCATTTGAACCGGTCATCGGATGAATCGATCCGATGAATTCATCGGATAGATCGATCGGATGGCTAAAACAAATTAAAATGCCCAAATCACAAGTAATAGATCCGAACAAGCTCAGGAAAAAAGGCGAGATATCTTTCGGTACCATTCCCGTCAACCAGTATGACAGGAGCATAGAGGAGGAAAAACAGCATTTCAGCAAGGAAGATTTCATACGGATCTTTCGCGATATGACCATCATACGGGAATTTGAAACCATGCTGAACCAGATAAAGATCTCCGGTGAGTACAAGGGTGTCAGTTACAACCACCCAGGACCTGCACATCTGAGCATCGGACAGGAAGCGGCTGCAGTAGGAATGGCTTACCTTCTGACTGCAGACGATTATATTTTCGGATCACACCGCAGCCATGGTGAGATCCTGGCCAAGGGTCTCTCGGCCATTCAGCACCTGGACGATGACCAGCTTGTAAACATAATGGAGAATTACCTTGAAGGAAGCACCCTGAAGGTCGTTGAAAGGGAAGCGAGCAGCTCTGTCAAGGAATTGGCTGTCAGATACCTGCTGTACGGGACCCTGGCAGAGATTTTTGCCCGTGAAACAGGATTCAATAAGGGCCTGGGCGGATCCATGCATGCATTCTTCCCACCTTTCGGGGTATATCCCAATAATGCCATTGTCGGCGGATCAGGTGATATTTCAGTGGGAGCTGCCCTCTTTAAAAAGGTAAACAGGCAGAAAGGCATCATTGTGGCCAATATTGGCGATGCTTCCATGGGTTGCGGACCTGTTTGGGAAGGTATCTGTTTTGCGACCATGGATCAGTATCAGCAGTTATGGACCGGTGAATTTAAGGGCGGTATGCCCATTATCTTCAATTTCATGAACAACCAGTATGGGATGGGGGGACAGACAAACGGGGAAACCATGGGCTATGATATGCTGGCCCGTGTGGGAGCGGGCATCAATCCCGATATGATGCATTCTGAACGGATCGACGGTTACAATCCCCTGGCCGTCATAGATGCCTTCAGACGGAAAAAGAAACTCCTGGAAGAAAAAAAAGGTCCGGTATTAATGGATACTCTTACATACCGCTATAGCGGGCACTCTCCCTCGGATGCATCCTCCTACCGGTCAAAAGAAGAAGTAGATGCATGGATGCTGCAGGATTCCATCAACTCATATGCTGAAGATCTTGAGAAAAGCGCTGTTGCAAGCAAAAAGGAGCTGGATAAAATCCGCAAAGAGACCGGGCAAATGGTTTTACAGGTCACAAAATGGGCCACCGATGTTGCAATTTCCCCGCATATGGACCTTAAAAGAGACCCTGAGGCGATTGGGAAAATGATGTTTTCGGGCGGATCATGTGATGCTATGACAGAAGGAACCCCCGAGGTACTCATACCTCTTGAGGAGAATCCGCGCATTAAACAGATCAGCCAAAAGGCACGTTTCGGACTCGACAAAGATGGCAAACCGCTGCCAAAAATAAAATGCTTTCAGTTGAGAGATGGTATTTTTGAAGCGATAATCGACCGCTTTTACAAGGATCCTTCCCTGATAGCCTATGGTGAAGAAAACCGTGACTGGGGTGGTGCCTTTGCCGTATACCGCGGACTCACCGAAGCCCTGCCATATAACCGGCTGTTCAATGCATCTATATCCGAAGGTGCCATTGTGGGAACGGCGATAGGATATGGAATGGCCGGCGGAAGGGTGATCGCAGAGATCATGTATTGTGATTTCCTGGGACGTTCCGGTGATGAAGTCTTTAACCAGTTACCCAAGTGGCAGTCCATGAGCGGAAACGCTCTGAAAATGCCTGTGGTGATCCGGGTTTCTGTCGGTTCCAAATACGGGGCCCAGCATTCCCAGGACTGGTCGGCACTGGTGGCGCATATACCCGGACTCAAAGTAGTATTCCCCGCCACCCCCTATGATGCAAAAGGACTTATGAATGCAGCACTTCAGGGTACGGATCCCGTTATATTCTTTGAAAGCCAGCGCATTTACGATGCAGGCGAATGGTTTCATGAAGGAGGCGTACCGGAAGGATATTATGAGATACCCATAGGCGAACCTGATATTAAACGGGAGGGCTCAGATATTACCATACTGAGCATAGGGGCTACCCTGTACACCGTAGTTGCGGCAGCTGAAGTGCTGAAGGAGAAATACGGTGTGAGTACTGAGATCATTGATGCCCGCAGCATGGTGCCATTTAATTATACTCCTGTACTTGAATCACTTAAAAAAACGGGGAGGATACTGCTTGCTTCGGATGCATCATCCAGGGGTTCCTTCCTGAAAGAAATGGCTCATACCATCACGGAGCTGGCATTTGATCAGCTGGATGCACCCCCTGTGGTAGTCGGCTCAAGGAACTGGATAGTCCCTGCTTACGAAATGGAGGAATACTTTTTTCCCCAACCCGGATGGATCATCGATGCCATTCATGAAAGGATACTGCCTCTTAAAGGTCATGTGTCCGGACAGGATTTTACGGATCAGACTATCCTGATGAGAAATAAGGAAGGAGTATAATAAAAAGCTTAAATTTATAAGTATAAACAGCTAAAAGATGAAACGCAGCGAAATAAACCGGATCATCAGGGAATCCAAAAATTTCCTGGAAGAAAAGCAGTTCAAACTGCCCCCCTGGGCTTACTGGTCGCCTGCGGACTGGAAAGGGAAGTATGATAGCTGCCGGGAGATCGCCGATAATATGCTGGGCTGGGATATAACTGATTTTGGAAACGATGATTTCTATCATTTGGGACTCATTCTTTTTACGATCCGGAACGGAAATCCTGAGATGGGTCATAAAACCTACTGTGAAAAGATCATGATCGTTCATGAAAACCAGATCACCCCCATGCATTTTCACTGGGCCAAAACCGAGGATATAATTGTCCGCGGCGGAGGGAACCTGGTCCTGGAAATATACGAGGCCAACAAGGAGCAACAATTGACCTCCAATAAGGTCCTTTTAAGCACTGACGGGGTACAAAGACTCATTGAGCCAGGTAAAAAGCTTGTCCTTGCTCCCGGGGAGAGCGTCACATTTGAACCGTTCATTGCACACAGGTTCTATGGTCAGGAGGACAAGGGAACAGTGCTGGTGGGTGAAGTCAGCACGGTAAATGATGATAATGCAGATAATTGTTTCATTGATGAAGCAGGGAGGTTCCCCAGTATAGATGAGGATGAAGACCCCCTCCACCTGCTTGTGTCAGATTACCAAAAATATCTCTGATCATGGACAAAATGAGAATATCCGGTGTGGGTTGCTGCCTGCTCGATTACCTTTATTCGGGGATTGATTTTGGCTCTGAAGCATATCAGAAATATATTTCCCGCACAGACGGTGACGGGGGTTTGTGTCCGGGTAAACTGGTACTGACAGATGATTTCGAACAGTTCAGCGGAAGATCTTTCCCCGAGGTAGTGTCAGAGATTGTAGGCTCCAGAATTTATGATGCTTACAACCTGGGCGGACCGGCAATAGTTGCCCTCATCCATGCAGCACAGCTGCTTTCCACTCAGGCAGATATCAGGTTCTATGCTGCCCTGGGTGATGATCAGACAGGACAGATCATTCTATCAATTATTGAGCAAACACCGGTACAGCTGGCAAAAATCATCTACAGCCAGAAAGATACTCCCTATACTTATGTATTGTCTGATCCCGATTATGACAGCGGGCACGGAGAACGCAGCTTTATTAATAATATAGGAGCTGCCTGGGATATCATGGGGGATGACCTGGATGATCATTTCTACCAGTCGGACATCCTTGTATTCGGGGGAACGGCCCTGGTACCGAATATTGCAGACCAGCTGACTGCACTGTTGAAAAAGGGTAAAGAAAATGGCTGCATTACTGTCGTCAATACAGTATACGATTTCCTCAATGAAAAGAAGGATCCAGGAAAACCCTGGCAACTGGGGGGCAGCAAAGAAACTTACAGGTATATAGACCTGCTGATCATGGATCTTGAAGAAGCCCTGCGGATCAGCGGCAAGGAGGATATTGACCAGGCACTGGATTTCTATATCCAATCCGGTGTATCAGCCTTCATCATTACCAACGGCGCACAGCCTGTACTCTTGTATTCCGGCGGGAGCCTATTCCAAAAAACAGAAGCTGTAGTCCAAATGCCTGTTTCTCAGCTGGTTATCAACTCCCTGAAGAATGGGTCAAACATACAGGGAGATACCACAGGCTGCGGGGATAACTTTGCCGGTGGGGTAATAGCGGCCATGGCCAGGCAGCTACAGGGAAGAAAGGCCGGGGAAATGGATCTTCTGAAGGCCTGCAGCTGGGGCATAGTCTCCGGGGGATTTGCCTGCTTTTACATGGGGGGCACCTATCTTGAAAAAGATGAGCTTGAAAAATACAGGTTGATCCTCCCCTACTTCGAGGCTTACCGGAACCAAATAGGGGGAGAATAATGACAGGTGGTTCAGAAAAGAAAATACTCATTTTTGGTGCAGGAAAGATAGGCCGGTCATTCATTGGCCAGCTGTTCAGCAGGGCCGGGTATGAGGTATTGTTTATCGATATTGACAGAGAGATCATCAGGCTTCTGAATGAAAGAAAAAGCTACAGGCTGCTTATTAAGGATGCCAAACCGGCTACCTTGAATATAAGGAACGTACGTGGGATCCACTTCAGTGACACTGAGGAGATAAACAGGGAAATTGCTGACACACAGCTGATTGCCCTGTCTGTTGGACAAAGGGGGCTTGATGCTGCGATAGAGATCATTGCAACCGGACTGAGGAATAAGCACCTTTCTCATCCGGGCCGGTTGACCGATATTATCATAGCCGAAAATATTGTGAACGGAGATCTGTATATACGCGACAAACTGAAGGAAAAACTGGGACCCTCGTATCCGACTGAGAGCCTCCCCGGACTGGTAGAAACCAGCATAGGAAAAATGGTCCCTATCATGAGCGCAGAAGACCTGGAAGAGGACCCTCTGCAGGTCTTTGCCGAATCATACAACACGCTAATCCTGGCACGCAAATCATTCAGGAATCCTGTTCCGGATGTACCCGGACTGTCTCCAAAGGACAATATGAAGGCCTGGGTTGACCGGAAACTCTTCATTCACAACCTCGGGCATGCTGCTGCTGCCTACTTTGGGTTTCTGAAGCACCCGGACAAACTCTTCCTCTACCAGGTTTTGTCTGATGCGGAAATATATGATCAGACCTACCAGGTAATGAATCAATCGGCTGCCATCCTGCGGAAAAAATACCCGGGTGAATTCAGCCGGCAGGAACTGGAAGCTCACATCCACGATCTGCTGCAACGTTTCATGAACCGTGCTCTGAAAGATACTGTTTTTCGGGTAGGCTGCGATCTCAGGCGAAAACTCTCTGCAAGTGACCGGCTGGCCTACCCCATCCGGGCGGGCAATGAATACGGTATGCATACAGATAAAATACTTTATGCCCTGGTATGCGGATTCTACTTCAGGGCACGTGATGTCGGTAATAATTTTCATCCTGATGACGCGAAGCTGTTCGCAGATTATTCCAGTGATATTGAAGAATTACTGTCGGATTTTTCAGGTTTTCATCCTGAAAAAGATAAGATATTATTAACACTGGCCCGGGAATATTGTGTGCTCATTAACACTAAATTTGCCCCTGAAATTAAAATAGTATAAAATTTATGTTAAAGGCAGTATTATTTGATATGGATGGAGTACTGGTAGATTCTGAGCCTTTCATATGCCAGGCTGCCATAGCTATGTTCAGGGAACACGGACTGGAAGTCAGGGAATCTGATTTCATCCCCTTTGTTGGCACGGGTGAAAACAGGTATATTGGCGGGGTAGCGGAGAAATACGGTTTTGATCTGCACAAGGAACGGGATAAAGCCAGGACCTATGAGATCTACGAGGAGATCACCCAGGGGAAGCTAAGCCCCCTGCCGGGGACCATAGAATTTATTTCTGCCTGCAGGCAGGCAGGACTCCTGCTTGCAGTAGCAACCAGCGCAGATGAAGCTAAAATGCTCATCAACCTCAGGGAAATAGGGATCCCTGCCAGCTCTTTTGATACCACGGTAAACGGACTACAGATTGAAAGGAAGAAACCTTATCCGGATATATACCTGATGGCGGCATTCCTGCTTGGATTGGATCCTTCTTCCTGCCTTGTTGTTGAGGATGCACCCAGCGGACTCAAAGCCGGTAAGGCCGCCGGTTCCAGATGTCTGGGACTGACAACCAGTTTCCCTGCTGAAGATTTGCAGCTGGCGGACTGGATTGCGGATGACCTGTCCTGTGTACCACCGGAAGCAATAAATTGGTAAGTAACAGTTTTTAATATCTTTATACAAAATAACCAGAGTAATATTATGGAACTTAGAGAGCTGGGATCAAGTGGCGTTAAAGTTACCCCTGTAGCTTTCGGAGCCTGGGCTATCGGAGGCTGGATGTGGGGTGGCGCTGACAGATCTGATGCCATCAGGGCCATACAGGCTTCACTCGACAAGGGTATCACCACCATAGATACAGCCCCTGTATATGGATTCGGTGTGAGCGAACAAATTGTAGGCGAGGCCATCAGGGGGAAACGGGAGCAGGTGCAGATCCTTACAAAATACGGATTGCGTTGGGATGCTGAGGAGGGTCATTTTTACTTTTCAACTTCCGACAACCAGGGCAAGCCCATAGATATCTATAAACATGCATCTGCCGAACGGGTCATTTTCGAATGTGAAAGGAGCCTGAAAAATCTTGGTACTGATTATATCGACCTCTTACAGATCCATTGGGCCGATCCAAGTACCCCGGTTGAAGAAACCATGTCAGCCGTTAAAAAACTGATTCAGGACGGCAAAGTCAGAGCTGCCGGTGTGTGCAATTATAATGTGGAACAGATGATTCAGGCCATGCAGGTGGTGCCGCTGGCTTCCAACCAGGTACCTTACAGCATGGTAAACCGTGATATAGAGAAGGATGTGGTACCGTTCTGCCTCGAAAACGGAATATCCATCCTGCCCTACAGTCCGCTGCAACGTGGATTACTTACCGGGAAAATCAAAGCTGATTACCGCTTCAATGAAGGTGACAACAGGCCCACTACCCCACACTTCAGGATTGGTAACCTGATTAAAATAAATGAGTTCCTGAACGACATCAGGTCAATAGCGGATGAAAAGAATGCAAGCCTGGCACAACTGGTCCTGCGCTGGACCATGCAAATGCCCGGCATGAGCTGTGTGCTTGCAGGGGCCCGTAATCCCGAACAGGTTATAGAAAATTCGGGAGCCCTGCATTTTTCACTGAGTGAGCTGGAGATGAAAGAGATCAACACCCGGCTGGATGAGCTTGAACTGGATCTGGAATCGTGATTTTTTCATGATATGATATAAAATGACAGGCCATGAATGATTGAAATATGAGTGAGTATATATTAAGTGAATTTCCTAATAAGAACCAGTTACTGGAAGAGTATAACAGTAGTGCTGAAGACTGCATTCATGAAGTAAACGGACATCTTCACACACCTTATTCCTTCAGTGCCTTCAGGGATATGGAACAGATCTTTGACATGGCAGCCAGGGAAAATCTGAAAGTTCTTGGCATCAATGATTTTTATGTTGCAGACGGCTACGAAGCCTTTTATAAACAGTGCCTGAATTCAAAGATCTTCCCGCTGTTCAATATTGAATTTATCGGCTTACTCAAAGACGAGCAGGAAAGGGACATACGGGTGAATGATCCCGGTAACCCGGGCAGGTGCTATTTAAGTGGTAAAGGAATGAGGTATCCCTTTGAACCTGAAGAACCGGTTCGATGCATCCTTAAGAACCTGAAATTTGAAAGCCAGGTCCAGGTTAAGGAAATGATAGAAAAACTGAATACCATCCTTGCAGGTATAGATACCGGCCTGGTTCTTAAATACTCGGAAGTAAAAAGGATGTATGCCAAAGAACTTGTCCGGGAAAGACATATTGCAAGAGCCTTACGGGAACTGGTATTCACCAGGTACGGATCAGAAGAGGAAAGAAACCGTTGCTACGAAAAATTATTTGACGGTAATAAACCCAAAGCCGGTCAGGATAACCATGCCGCCCTGGAAATTGAGATACGGGCCAGGCTCCTGAAAGCCGGCGGACAGGCATTTGTACCCGAGGATGAAAATGCTTTCCTTCCTGTTCCCGAGATCATTGAGATCATACATAAAAGCGGTGGCATACCCTGTTATCCGGTACTGCTGGACAATGCAGAAGGTGAATGCACAGAATATGAATCAGACATGCAGCTGCTGCTTAATGAATTACTGGCACTTAAAATATTCTGTATCGAATTGATACCCGGAAGAAATGATATAAACTTCCTCAGGGATTTTGTCATGTTTTTCAGGAAAAATGGATTTATTATAACATTCGGGACAGAACACAATACCCCCGAACTCAATCCCCTTACCATAACAGCCAGGAATAATCATACCCTTGATGAAGAACTTAAAAGAATATCTTTTGAAGGCAGCTGTGTGATAGCTGCGCATCAGTATTTGCATGCCCAGGGATTGCAGGGGTATTTGGATGACACTGGGCTGGCCATTCAGAACAGGATGGAAGAGTTCATATCTCTTGGAAAATCAGTTATTGAACGTTTCACAAGATAGTATTATATTAATCAATTGGGTTTGGGAACCCCAGAGGGCCAGCGAAGCTAAACTTAGGTTTCATACGATTAAAAACAATAATGGATAACTACCTTGAAGACCTGATCGAGATCTCCAGATTCTATGGAAAGGACAAAGAATTTGCCATAGCCGGGGGTGGAAATACCTCGGTCAAAAATGAGGATACCCTCTGGATAAAAGCCAGCGGGACACAGCTGGCTACTCTAAGCAGGGACGGATTGGCTGTCCTGAGCAGGGAAAGACTGAAAAATATATCAACTTCCCGGTACAGCAGTGATGCGGATGAAAGGGAAAAGGAGGTAAAGAACGACCTTTTGAGAGCCCTCCTGGATCCCGGGGAAAAACGACCTTCAGTCGAAACTTCCCTGCATAACCTTATCAACTACAGGTTTGTCATTCATCTCCACTCTACCATCTGCAATGCAATATTGTGTGCACAGGATTCTGAGTCTCTCATACATGAGTTCTTTGACAATAAGGTTCTGTATATCCCATACACTGATCCAGGTTACGTCCTGTTTAAGAGGATAGAAAAAGAAATCAGGGATTACCGCGGGAAATTCACTGATGATCCACAGATAATTTTTCTGGCTAACCATGGTGTCTTCGTAAGTGCTGACACTACTGAAGAGGTCAAGCGAATTTACAGTGATATTATAGATCTCATCAGCAACAAGCTCCCTGGAAAAGCAGATACTTCTGATCTCCCTCCGGATGAACGTATCTACCAGGTCCTGCCTGCTGTCAGAATGATGCTGTCTGAAAATCAGCCTGTTATAATCAGGTACCGGCACAATAAGCTTATAAGTCATTTCTACCAGTCAGAAAGTCAGTTTGAAAAGATTTCTCTTCCTTTTTCACCTGATATGATGGTATACTGCAGGGAAGCATACCTTTATGTTGATAACAAGGGATCGGCTGAAGAATTGTGTTCAGCGATAAGCAAGGAAATAGAAGCATTCAGAAAAAGGAACACATATCTGCCCAGGATTATCCTGGTTAAGAACTTCGGCCTTATTGCTGCGGAAGAGGATTATCGGTCAGCAGGAACCGTACTTGACATTTACCAGGACCTGTTAAAGGTCAGTTATTATGCCGGATCCTTTGGCGGGCCCAGGTTCCTGACCACTCAGCAGATTGCATTCATCAAAAGCTGGGAGGTTGAGAGTTACAGGAAAAAACTTGCTGCGGCATCCGGCGGAAGAAGTCCGGTTAACAATAAGATAGCCATTATTACCGGGGCTGCACAGGGATTTGGAGCTGGTATTGCAGAGGAACTTTTCAGGGAAGGAGCAAACATAATACTGGCCGATATCAATGAGAAGGAAGGAAAACTAAAAGCTGATAGCCTGAACAGCTCCACAGGAAAAAACAGGGCAATTTTCACCCCAACAGATGTATCCGACACCGAATCAGTGGAGCAGATGGTACGAACAACTGTCAGGGAATTCGGAGGACTGGATATACTTATAAGTAATGCCGGAGTATTGTATGCAGGCGGACTCGATGAACTTGATCCCAAGCTATTTGAAGAGCTTACCCGAATAAATTACACAGGATTTTATCTTTGTACCAAACATGCTTCCGTAGTCATGAAACTGCAGGCTAAATATAAACCTGAATATCAGACAAATATAATCCAAATCAATTCTAAATCAGGATTGAGCGGCAGTAAGAAGAATTTTGCCTATGCAGGTGCCAAATTCGGTGGTATCGGGCTGACCCAGTCATTTGCCCTTGAGCTGGTGGAATATAATATTAAGGTTAACGCGGTATGTCCGGGTAACTATTTCGACGGACCTCTTTGGTCGGATCCACAAACCGGATTATTCGTCCAGTACCTGAAGGCAGGGAAAGTCCCGGGAGCAAAAACCGTGGCGGATGTTAGAACGCATTATGAACAGCAGGTTCCTATGAATCGTGGCTGCCGGGTAGAGGATATCATAAAGGCTGTATTATACCTGATCGCACAGAAGTATGAAACCGGACAGGCATTGCCTGTGACAGGTGGACAGATAATGTTGCACTAATAAATACAATTACCATGAATTCTGCGAAAATTTCGAGATCACTGTTGCTGTTTATGCTGATATTATCAGGCATCTCGCATATATCGTATTCCCAGGAAATAACACCGGAAATAGAAACAGGGGAAGTCGACACCACAGCCTTGGTAAACTTCACGCTCTTCCCCCAGTCAGATCCCTTTGCGGTTGATGTACCCCTGGAGATCAACCTTGAGTTCGACTTAAAGAAATTCATGAAAACCAAGTACAAGGAAGAATACCTTGACGCAAAATTTTCATACATGGATGTCGACAGTGTTATCGTCGAAGATACCATCCGGATCAGGGCACGGGGAAACTTCAGAAAGGGGCATTGCAGCTTTCCCCCTATCAAGCTGAACCTGAAAAAGGCCGAACTAAGGAACAAGGACCTGAACAACACCAAATCGCTGAAACTGGTAACTCATTGCAAAAACTCAAAAACATACACACAGTATCTACACAAGGAATATCTCTGTTACAAGCTGTATAATCTCTTAACAGAGTACAGCTACCGGGTCAGGCTGTTCAAGATCAATTATATAGATTCCGAGGGAAAGAAAAAAGTTCATACCAATTACGGTTTCATTATTGAAAGCGATGAGCATCTGCAGGAAAGGATCAATGCCACCGAATACGAGATAGGAACACTGACAATGAAGTACACCGATTATGACCTTATCCGCCTGACCAGTTTATTCCAGTATATGATAGGAAACACCGACTGGTCGGTACAGGCCCGGCATAACATCAAGCTTTTCAAATTAATGGATTATCATAAGGAATATCCCATAGCCATTCCTTACGATTTTGATTATTCCGGTATGGTCAACGCATATTACGCCATACCTGATGAGAAACTGGGGATAGAAACCGTCCGGCAACGGGTCTACAGGGGGCATTGCGTACCTGCTGAAGATTTTGAACCCATTTTTAAGCAGTTTATAGACAAGAAAGAAGATATGTACCGGATTGTTAATAATTACAGCTATCTGGATAACGTTACCAGGAAAGAAGTAATAACGTATCTCGACGAGTTTTTTGAGATCATAGAGAACCCAAAAACAAGAGAAAACTATATTATAAGGAATTGCAGAGAGTTATGAGGACAAAAGCAGTCAGGATACACGGCAAGAATGATCTCAGGCTGGATGAGTTTGAACTGCCCCCCATTAAGGAAGATGAAATACTGGCGAAAGTTATATCCGACAGCATTTGCATGTCTTCATACAAAGCTGCCAGGCAAGGTGCAGAACACAAACGTATTCCTGATGACATAGCCATTAATCCTACTATTATAGGCCATGAATTTGCCGGTGAGCTGATAGAGGTGGGAGCCAGATGGCAGAACCGGTTCAGTCCCGGAGAAAAATTCTCCATCCAGCCGGCCTTAAATTATAAGGGAAGCCTGTATGCACCTGGCTATTCATACAGGTACATTGGCGGCGATGCCACCTATATTATCATACCCAGGGATGTCATGGAAATGAACTGCCTGCTGCCATACAGGGGGGAAGACTACTTTCATGCCTCTCTCTCAGAACCCCTTTCCTGCATCATCGGAGCCTTTCATGCCAGTTACCATACCAGCTACGGTTCATATATTCATCAGATGGATATTAAAGAAGGTGGAAACATGGCCCTGCTGGCTGCAGCCGGACCTATGGGACTCGGAGCTATAGATTATGCCATTCACCGTGACCGCAAACCCGGGAAAGTGGTTGTAACAGATATAGACCAGGCAAAACTGGACAGGGCATCAAGGGTACATACAGTTGAAGAAGCCGGGAAAAATGGTGTTGAACTGATCTATGTGAACACTGCTGAGATGAAGGATCCCACAGAACAGCTGCTGGGCCTTTCGGATAATAAGGGTTATGATGATGTTTTTATATTTGCCCCTGTGCGCCAGGTAGTCGAGCAGGGCGACCGTATTCTCGGATTCGATGGATGTTTGAACTTTTTTGCCGGACCGGAGGATAAGGAGTTCAGCGCCAGCTTTAATTTTTATAATGTCCATTATGCCTTTACCCATATTGTGGGTACCAGTGGCGGCAACACCGACGATATGAAAGAAGCGCTGGAACTGATGGCCGCTGAAAGAATAAACCCGGCAGTTATGATAACTCATATAGGCGGACTCGACAGTGTGATAGATACCACCCTCCGCCTGCCCGAGATACCCGGCGGAAAAAAACTTATTTACACCAACATTTCCCTGGAATTAACCGCCCTTGACGAACTCCAGGACAAAGGCAGTACAGATCCCCTGCTGAGGGAGCTGGCAAAGATGGTCGAAGCAAATAACGGGATCTGGTCAAGAGAGGCTGAAAATCACCTCCTGGAAAATGGCCGGCCGATATGATCAGCTAGCGAAATCCCTGGCAAATTCCCAGGATATATAATTTTCATAATCCATACACACCTGGCTCGCCAGGCTGACCCCGCTGCCGGTAATGCAATTCCACTGACCGAAATCCAGGGCCGGCAGAGTATTTCTTTCAATATCCTGTTTTACAAGGGAATAGATCACCCCGGCATTGAAATTATCTCCTGCACCTATCGTACTGACTGGTTCAAGTGCTTTAACCGGAAAATAAAACTCATCCTTTTCCGAATGGATAAAAACCCCGTCCTTATTTGCCGTATAGATCAGGATGGAGCAATATTTATGCACAGCCTCATAAGCCTCCTCAGAATTGCCGGCATCAAAGATGTTTTTGAAATCCTCATCAGACCCCCTGATTATATCTGAGTAAGCCATATTTTCAAGAATCACCGGTTTCAGCTCATCCAGCTCATTCAAATGGGCCGATCTGAAATTAGGGTCATAGTAAATTATAGCACCGCCCTCCCTGGCCTTTTCCAGTACAGATACCAGTTTCTTTCTTACCGGACGAGTTATGGCGTAAATTGAGCCGAATAATACAATATCATTTTCCTGATAATCCTGTGGAAGGTTTGACAATCTGATTTCAGGATAATCCTTATAGAAAGTATAGCTGGCGTTACTCTCCTCATCAAGAAAGGCCAGTGCCAGGGTGGTCTTACCGTCAGTATACCGGTTGATATAACTGGTTGACACCTTGTTTTCTTTGAGGAATTTATCAATCAGGTCACCCACCTGGTCACTCCCGTATTCACTTATAAAATTGACATCTATCCCTAATCTTCCAAGGGATACGAAGGCATTCAGGACAGACCCCCCGGCTTTGGCCGCAGCGGGTTGTTCTTCCTTGAAAATTATATCCATCAAGGCTTCCCCTATGCCAAAAACCTTTCTCATTGCACTATTATTTTACCAGTTTTGAAATAGCTTTAAATTCATCATTGCCGGCAAACCGGCACAATTCAAACAGGACAGATTCATAGCTGCTGACAAGGGCTCCCTCCTGCCTCATCCTGTATATTGCGTTTTGTTTATCAGACAGTTTCCTTGAAGAAACACAATCTTCAATAATGACAGGGACATAATCTCTCTCAAAAAGATCAAGGCAGGTCTGAAGCACGCAGACATGTGATTCAATGCCGGCGATGATAATGAACTTTCTGCTTAATGCAGCCAGCCTGCTCATGAAACCCGGTTCATCGCAGCAGCTGAAAGCAATTTTTTCAACAGGACGGACTTCATCCAAAAGTGTCCGGATTTCCGGGATAGTGGTCCCTAATCCACGTGGATACTGCTCTGTTAATACCAGGGGAATACCCAGTGTATTCAGTCCCCTGATCAGGATCCCGGTATGTATGAGCAGGTCCTCAGCCTCCGCCATGTGAGGATATAACCGTTCCTGTATGTCAATAATTACGGCGGCCGTATCTTCCCTTAATATTCTCATTTTTCCCTGGATATTGTTCCCAGGTAACCTCCGTGGTGCCTTCTGGCGTATTGCTCCCTGGTGAAACCTATCCGTTCCATCATTAATACCACCAGTACATCGCCGATAACAGTCATGGCCGTTGTTGAGGTAGTGGGGGTCAGTCCGAGGGGACAAACCTCCTGCGGACTCCCGGTATGTATACATACATTTGCTATACCGGCAAGCTCACCTTCAGGATTTCCTGTAATGACTATGATCGGAAGTCCGGGTACCAGGTTCCTCGACAGGTGAACAAGTTCGAGTATCTCGCGGGTCTTTCCTGAATTTGAGATCAGCAACATGACATCATTTTCCTGTATAACCCCCAGGTCTCCGTGCTGGGCATCGCAGGGATGCAGAAAAACGGCCGGGGTCCCTGTCGAGCTGAAGGTAGTTGCAATATTTATAGAAATTTGCCCGGCCTTTCCCATACCGCTGCAGATCAGTTTAGCTTTTTTGCCATGCACATGATCATTAATAAGATCAATGGCTTCATTGAAGGAACCGGTAACAGGTATTTCTGATATTGCCCGGGATTCTTTGCGGAGCAGGTCTTCTATCTGGTCTGACATCTTGTATGTTTTATTTTCCTTATTCTGATTTACAGGCTGGCGGCGATAAAATCCTTCAACCTGAGCAGGTCAGCATTGAACCTTCTGATCCCCTCGGCCAGTTTCTCGGTTGCCATGGCATTCTCATTCAGCTGCCATCGAAATGCATTCTCATCGAGTGTAACTTTTTCAATATCCATGGCTTTGCTTTCCTCCTCATTGAGTCGGCATACCAGCTTTTCCTCAGAGGATTCCAGCCTGGACAGTAAATCGGGGGATATTGTCAGCAGGTCACAGCCGGCCAGTTCAATGATTTCCCCGGTATTCCTGAAACTGGCTCCCATAACTTCTGTCCCGTAGCCGTACTTCTTATAATAATGGAATATCTCCTTCACTGATATCACACCGGGATCTTCCTTCCCGGGTATGTGCTCAACGCCCCATGATTTCCTATACCAGTCATATATCCGCCCGACGAAGGGAGAGATGAGTTTCACACCAGCCTCTGCACAGGCAATGGCCTGGGGCATACTGAAAAGCAGGGTCAGGTTGCAATGGATTCCTTCCTTCTCCAGTATCTCAGCCGCTTTTATGCCTTCCCAGGTAGATGCGATCTTGACCAGGATTTTCGACCTGTCGATCCCGGCTTCCTTATAAAGCGAAATCAGCTTCCTGGCTTTTTCCAAGGTGGCCTCTGTGTCAAATGAAAGATCGGCATTTACCTCGGTCGACACCCTGCGGGGTACAATCTTCAGTGTTTCTATGCCGAAACTTACCGCCAGCAGGTCAAGACAATGATTGAGCCTGTCCTCCCCGGATGAACCATACCCCTTTGTGCGGTTGATAACATCTTCAACCAGGTGAAAATACTGCCTGTCCTGTGCAGCGGCTAAAATCAGGGATGGGTTGGTTGTTGCATCTACAGGTTTGAACTGCTTAATAGCCTGGAAATTACCTGTATCAGCCACAACCTCAGTGTATTGTTTTAACTGTTCGAGAAGATTCATTTATAATGGGATTTGAATATTTGAAGAAAGCATAAAGTTAAAATTAATTTTATCATCTTTGATACTATAAAAACTCTCTCATGAATGTAATGATGCTAACAGGGATCAGGGAGATGGAAATGAGACAGGTCCCCGATCCGATGATCAGTAATGATACAGATGTCCTGATAAAAATGACCAGGGTAGGTGTATGTGGTTCTGATATCCATTACTATACCGCAGGAAAGATAGGCAGCCGAAAGGTCAGCTACCCTTTTCCTGTCGGACATGAAGGAGCAGGCAGGGTCGAAAAGGTCGGATCAGGTGTGACACGGGTAAAACCGGGTGACAGGATTGCCATTGAACCTGCCATGCCATGCGGGGTATGTGACCAGTGCCTGGCAGACAGGCCGCATACCTGCCGCAAACTGACATTTCTGGGATGTCCGGGAGAAGCCGACGGATGCCTGTCGGATTATATCCTTATGCCGGAGGATTCGTGCTTCACGATACCCCGCGACATGAGTTATGACCAGGCCACTGTATCAGAACCTCTTTCCATAGGGCTTTATGCTGTAAGACAATCCATTAAGATGGAAGGAGCCAGAATAGGGATTTTAGGACACGGCCCTATAGGGATGAGTGTTCTCCTTTCAGCCCGGGCACTGGGTGCATCAGCAATCTATGTAACGGATAAAATAAATGAAAGACTTGATATTGCGAGGGAGGCAGGGGCCGTATGGACAGGCAATCCGGATTCCTGCGACATCGTTGCCGGTATAAAGAAAAAAGAGCCCCTGTTACTGGATGCAGTATTCGATTGCTGTGGCATGCAGGAAGCTATGGATCAGGCAATTGAGTTAGTCAAACCGGGTGGCAAGATCATGATCATCGGGATCCCTGAATTTGACAACTGGAAATTCCCGGCAGATGTAATGAGAAGAAAAGAAACCATCATACAGAATGTCAGAAGGCAGAACCATTGTGTTCAGCCTGTACTCGACATGATCTGGGACGGCAGGATAGATACCAGTTCCATGATTACCCACCATTTCAATTTTAAAGATACCAAAAAAGCCTTCGATCTGGTTGCTTCATACGGCGATGGAGTGATGAAGGCAATGATAGATTTTGAGTAATTTTTTTACTCAGGTTTATTCTGCAGGTTTATTCTGCAGGTTTTTTCTTTCCCAACCAGAATACTGCCGACGCAAACCATACTACTGTACCTATTACCATCCAGGTTTTTGCCTGCTCGAAATTCATCCGGCCTGCAAAGGTAAGGACGGCAGGAAGAATGACAAGCAGCAACCCGATCAGTGAAATGATCTGTAAGGGAATCTTCATTCGTTTCATCATGATGCAGCTTGCGTTTTATTAATTAATTTACTCAACAGGAGAAACAGCAATAAACTTGCTATCCATATCGGGGGAGAAAGAAAAAAGATCTCAACATTAAAATACAAATTCAGAATCAGTGCCACCCCCAGTCCCAGGAACCAGGTAAGTCCGGCTGCAAGGTTAAAATTAATCTTCATTTTCTCTGCGTAGTAGGAAAGCATTTTCATCCGCGAAAGGAGGTAATAATCGGCAAAAATAATGGCTCCCATGGGTACCAGTACCAGTCCGTACAGTGCCACAAAATCGAGAAGTTTCATGACGAGGGCCGGGAACATAGCTGCCAGTGTGGTTATGGCACCGGCAAGCAGGGTTACCTTCCACCTTTTCCAGTTGGGCGATGCCACCTGTAAGGCAAGTCCCGCCCTGTAGAGCGTCGGATTGGCGGTTGTCCAGCCTGCAATGACGACACATATGGCACCTGTCAGTCCTGCCGTGGCATAAGCTACCGGTCCGGGTGCATCACTAATATTCATAGCATAGGCATACAGTACCCCTGAGGATATCCATGCCACATAATGGCCAAGGAACATCCCTATGGCAGAAGAAAAACCGTAATACCACTTCCGGGCAAAACGGAAAATAGACAGGTCCGACATTCCCAGATGCATGGCTGCGTTGGCCAGCCAGGTAAAGAAGATAATGTGCCAGATGGTGAACTTGGATTGGCCTTCCATTGGGATCCCCGTCCATATCTTCTCATTGGCAACCTGCCAGAAATTGCTGAAATCAGACTCAATTCCAAGCCTTGGAAAGGTGGCAAAAGCAGCCGCAACAAATACCAGGAACATCCAGGGAGCCGCCACCTTGGAAAACCGAGCGAGGTAATCGAATCCCATTATAGCCACAGTGGTGATCACAGCCCCGACAAAGATCACTGTCAGCACCCAGCCCAGGCTGTTGGGAAAGAAATCATTCAGTTCCGGCATCCGGATGTCGAAAGGAATACCTACAGCAGTGGCAGATACAGCAACCATTGCCCCTGCCAGGAAACAAAACATCAGGGCATTGACAATGTTGTATATAAATACCAATGCAGGACCGCAGATCTTGCGCAGCTGCCAGTACAGCGACAACCTGGTTTTGACTGCAATAGGAGCCGTCAGCAGTGCCCAGCTCAGCACAGCCAGGATATTACCTATCAATCCACCGATAAAGATATCGGAAACACTGACCCCATGGGCCACGAACAGTATCCCGATTACAAATTCAGTCCCGGCCACATGTTCCCCCGCATACATACCCAGGAAATTCCCTATCCCCTGCAGCCTGTTCTGAGATACCGGTTCACGGTCAAATTCATAAAGACTATCGAGCTTTTTTGTGATTGATGAGATATTCATTAGGAATGTTTGATATATATACTCACAATGTAGATATTTTCAATGCATTATTAAAACAATTATAAACACTTATTTGCATACATTTCCTCTGTAAAAAGTTAAATTTGATTTTACACAACTAATCCTAACTGACATGGACTTTTTAGATCTAGCCAGGCACAGGTATTCCTGCCGGAAATATGATTCCAGGCCTGTTGAACATGAGAAACTGGACATGGTACTCGAAGCCGGACGCATAGCACCTTCTGCCGTGAATTTCCAACCATGGCATTTTTTCGTTATAAGGGAAGAGAAATGGCTCAAAAGGATACAGGAGGTATATCACAGGGAATGGTTCCGTACGGCCCCTTGCGTTATCATATTGGCCGGTGATCACAGTAAGTCGTGGAAAAGAAATGATGGCAAGGATCACTGTGATATTGATGTAGCGATTGCATGCGACCACATGACCCTTCAGGCCACTGAACTTGGACTGGCAACATGCTGGGTTTGCAACTTTGATAAGGAGAAAACCATTAAAACACTCGATCTTCCCGCCCAGCTTGAACCTGTTGTTCTGATCCCGCTGGGGTATCCCCTTGATGAGGCAGATCCCGGCCGGCACGGTGAAAAGCGAAAAGCAATGACCGAGATAGTCAGCTATGTAAAAGACTTATAACGAAACAGTTTTATGAATGAGGCTATTGTTCCGGGATCCCATTCAGGATCACATAACAGTCCTGTAGATAGTTCAACTTTAGTATTATGAAGAAAAAAATTGTTGTCATAGGAAGCTCCAATATAGATCTGATCATGAAGATGGATCACCTGCCGGAAAAAGGAGAGACGGTGACGGATGCTGTATTTATGCAGGTATACGGGGGCAAAGGAGCTAACCAGGCCGTCGGGGCAGCCCGTGCGGGTGGCCAGGTAGCCTTTATCAGCTGTGTGGGTGAAGATGCCTATACACCAAAAATGCTGGAAAATTTCAAGACGGATGGTATTGATATCAGCTACGTTTTCACGGAACCGGGATTACCCAGCGGACATGCCCTGATCATGATAGGCGGGGAGGGACAGAATTATATTTCAGTCGCCCCGGGAGCCAATTACGGCCTGACACCCGGAAAAATTGACCTGGCTGAACCGCTGATACAGGAAGCGGCCATCATTATCATGCAGTATGAAATCCCTGCAGAAACCATTCAGCATGTACTGGATTATGCCAGCATGAAACAAATACCTGTTTTATTGAACTTTGCTCCTGCCCGGTCTTTCGATCTTTCATATCTTTTAAAGCTAAACATGCTGGTGGTTAATGAAGTGGAAGCGGGATTCCTGGCTGATATGCCTGTCAGTAATCCCGGTGATGCCGTGAAAGCTGCGGAAGTTCTGCAAAAGAAGGGGGTAGGGATTGTAATAGTTACCCTGGGAGTAAATGGAGCCTTTCTGCTTTCTGAAACTGAAAGAGCACATGTTCCTGCATTCAGGGTGGATGCAGTAGATGCCACAGCTGCCGGAGATGTATATTGCGGATGCTTTGCAGTAGCCTATGTTGAAGGAAAATCCCCGGCGGAATCCTTACAGTTTGCCAGCGCAGCATCGGCAATCTGTGTCACAAGGATGGGTGCGCAGCCTTCCGCACCGGCCAGGGAAGAAATTGACCGTTTTCTGCAACAGCATGCAGGGGAAAGTACCGGCAAATAATCAGGCTTAAAAATCATTTCCCCCTATGAGGAATCATCACTTTACGTTGAAAACAATAAACGCCCTCCCTATGAAAAAGTTTCAACTAAGCTGTCTTCTTATTACAATAGTCATGCAATTTGCCTGCAACAGTGAATCTTCCGTACAATTCAAGAGTTACTGGCAGCAACAACCCGACCGGTACTGGATCGGTCCGGAGTTCTGGGCCAACAGCCTGCAGGACTGGCAAATAAAAAATGGAAGATTGGAATGTATCAACTCTGAGAACCGGATGAGAACCCTTCACCTGCTGGACAGGTTCCTGACTGAGAAACCGGGTAACCTGAGTATGGAAGTAAGCACCGGAACAGTGGATGAAAAGTCTTTGCTGGATGCCGCCCACTGGAGCGGGTTCCTGATTGCAGCCGGAGACCCGGACATGGACTACAGGGGACGGGCCCTTATACACAGGAACCATGGCAGATCAGCCGGGTATATAGCTGCAGTGAACGGGGAAGGTAAAATAGTCTTCATAGACAATGAGAATGGTAAAATAATTAAAAATGAAGAGGAGAGCGGGTCCCCTGTGCTGTTTACAGACGGCAAAAAAGTGAGGCTGAATCTTGAGCTGATTCCGGCAGGAGAAAAATATAAGCTATTTATGACGGCAGTCAACCAGGGAGGAAAGGGAACTGGAGCAACTGCAAAAATAAGCATTAGTGATGTCAGAAAATTATCAGGTAACATTGCCTTAGTTGCTAACGGGGGAGGAAATTCAAAGGAAAATTCATTCTGGTTCAGCAACTGGATCATCAAAGGTTCAAAACTGAAAGTCATTCCTGATCAAAGATTCGGGCCGGTACTCGGAGTTCTTTACACTATCAGTAAAGGAACTTTGAAAATGAGTGTGCAGATGCCACCGATCAGTCCCGCCGATGCACAGGAAGTAATCCTTGAAGTTATTGATAAGGAAACAGGAGAATGGAAACCTGTCTCAAGTTCACAAATTATTGTACCTGGTTATATTGCAGTTTTCAGGCTTGATGCCTGGAAAGACTCGGAGACACATGATTACCGGATTGTTTATCCTCTGTACAATAAAAAAGGAGTCATCAGAGACCATTACTATTATGGGCTGATCGCCGCGGATCCGGTTGATAAGGAAGAAATAGTACTTGCTGCTTTTACCGGGAACAGTAACAGCGCCGGGATGGGCAGCGGACCGGTTGATTTCAGGAACAGCCTCTGGTTTCCACATAAGGATATTACCAGCCATGTGGCCAGGCACAGTCCGGACCTGCTTTTTTATTCCGGTGACAACGTTTATGAAGGCAGGCCTACCCCACCCGATTTCAGCTCGGAAATAAATACAGAGCTTGACTACCTTTACAAATGGTACTTGTTTTTGTGGGCTCACGGGGTACTTACCAGGAACATCCCTGCCGTGGCCATACCTGACGATCATGATGTATATCATGGAAATATCTGGGGAGCAGGCGGGGCAAAGGCCCCCGGGCAGCCTGAGGATGGGGTGTATCCTGATTATTACATAGGTTTTGAAGGGCACTGGCAGCAGGACCAGGGGGGATACAAATTATCTCCCAGGCTGGTGAATATGATCCAGCTCACGCAAACTGCCAATCTCCCGGATCCCTATGATCCTGCTCCCGTTGAGCAGGATATCGGGGTCTATTACTGTGATATCAATTTTGGAAGGATCAGCTTCGCAGTACTGGAGGACAGGAAATTCAAGTCGGCTCCTTCCGTAATACTAAAGAATAAAAAGGTAGTTAATGGCTTCTCTCTTATCAAGGGGATAGACGGAAAAAGGCTGGATCATCCTGATGCCATCCTGCTGGGAGAAAGGCAACTAACATTCATTGATGACTGGGCGGCTGACTGGACAAATACCGATATGAAAGTGGCACTGTCCCAGACCATCTTTGCCAATCTCTCAACCTACCCGGATACATTCATTACAGATGCCGGCACTCCAAGGTTGGAACCGGTTGCCCGGGGCGTGATACCCAAAGACTACAGCATGGCAAAAGATATGGACTCCAACGGCTGGCCGCAAACCGGAAGGAAGAAAGCCTTAAGAGCCCTTCGTAAAGGATTTGCCTTTATGATCGGAGGGGATCAGCACCTGGGAAGCACGGTTCAACATGGTATTGATGATTGGGAGGATGCGGGATATTCACTCTGTGTACCATCGATCGCCAATCTCTGGCCCAGAAGGTGGTTTCCTCCTTCACCCGGACTGAACCATGAGGAAGGTTCACCCCTTTATACCGGAAGGTACTTCGACGGTTTCGGTAACCGGGTTACAGTTCACGCCGTATCCAATCCTTACATCTCAGGTATTAAGCCCGCACGATTGCATGATCGTGCACCCGGATACGGCATTGTGAAACTCAATAAAAAGACCCAGCTTATAGAGATAGAATGCTGGCCCCGCTACTCCGATCCTGAATCATTGGAGGCAGAACAGTATCCCGGCTGGCCTGTTACCATCAGCATGGAAGATAATTACGGACGAAAAGCAGTGGCCTGGTTACCTGTCTTTACTGTCACCGGGCTCGAAAAACCGCCGATCATACAGGTAATTGAAGAAAAAAGCGGGAAAATTGTTTACACCCTTCGTGTCCGTGAGGCTACTTATCAGCCAAAGGTATTCAGCTACGGGACCTTCACAGTGACAATCGGGGAACCTGGTACGGAACAGATGAAAACCATTACCGGTATCAGGTCAGGATCCAAAGAACAACTGGAGGATATACCGGTAAGTTTTTAAGGATTACTCCTACCAGAGACAGATCTTGTAAGTATTTATTTATACTACCCCCCTTTTTTTTCTAATATGTAATCCCATAATTATATATTATTTTTTATTATCTTAATAAAATAGGGG
>CAZILN010000388.1:0-43976 GCA_964540005.1 uncultured Bacteroidaceae bacterium
GCCCGTCTTTCTGGTGACAGTTTACATCCAGGAAAGGATTATAACCGCAACGTTGCTGTCTCATGAATCCAAGCATGACGTCCGGATAATTGCTGAAAGCTTCATTACTGACAGGAAAAGTACCTGAAGTGATCCGTGCTTTGGGAATTCGGATCTGATACTGTCCTGGTTCCTGAAGTTCTGAGAAATCCAGCTCGTAAAACCAGGAAAAGGTCCCCCAACCAGGTCTTTCAATGGGTACTAAAGGTTTCTTAAGCACCTTGTCACGCGAATCCGTATCAATCACCTGGAAATCTCCCTT
Source organism: uncultured Bacteroidaceae bacterium (assembly GCA_964540005.1). Lineage (GTDB taxonomy): Bacteria > Bacteroidota > Bacteroidia > Bacteroidales > SM23-62 > CAZILN01. Next base: position 302 of record CAZILN010000388.1, read on the forward strand.
CAGGGGACACTTTGAAATTACCATGCCTGTTTTGTGCTCAGTGCTATGGTAACCCGAAATGTTGACCCTGATAAAAGATTGTGAATCAGCCCAGTTACTGACAACCAACAAGATCAGTCCACACAGAAAAAATTGAATTGATTTCATAAGCCTGTATATAGAATGAGTAAAAATATCAGTATTTTTGGAACTTTTACATATTTAATATGAAATGCAGAGTTTGTGATAGTGAAGACTTAAAACTGTTCTATACACAGGGGCATGAAGACCAGTTCCACCTGTACAGATGCGGGGTGTGCGGACTGGTGAACCTTGACATGGAGGGGCTGAACCTGCTGGATCACCAGGAAAAGTATGCAGGAGAAGAAGAAGTACCCGGGGATTATGAAGCTGATCCCAGGGTCAGGCAATCTTATCGTTTTATTAAAAAATATGTCCCTGTAACGGGAAAATATATGGATATCGGCTGCGGGGGCGGAGGCATGCTTTATTATGCACAGAAGGATGGCTGGAATGTAAAGGGCCTGGAGCTTTCGCCTGTCCTGGCCAGGCTGGTCAGTGAGAAGCTGGGAGTGGATGTGGATGTTGCGAATTTCCTGGAATATGTCCGCGATGAGGGCGAATATGACCTGGTTTCCCTGCGCCATGTACTGGAACACCTGACTGATTCCATTTCAGCCATGAAAAATATTTCCCGCCTGCTGAAACCGGATGGATATGCCCACCTTGAATTCCCGAATATTAACGGAATCTCGTTCCGGCTGAAACGATTTCTGACCCGGATGGGCTTATATAAGAAAAAATATCAGCCTGACTGGCGGCCCGGACATTGCAATGAATTTTCACGGGGGGCTTTCGAACACCTGCTGGGCCGGACCGGGTTCAGGATGATCCGCTGGGAGACCTATACCCATAAGCCATTTGCCGACTTCTTCTACAATAACATCCATATCGGTACCAAGGCAAGGGTGATCATTCAGAAGATATGATATTTGATTTATGTCTGATGATATTGATGATGCCCCGGTAGCGTCTTAATAATACTGATATCAATAATTATCAAACTCAAAAGGGGGCAGGTCTGTCAGCTCCCATGAAATGATGCTTTCATTTATATAAGATTCATCACAGTCCCCGCAATTGCACCTGGCCAGGTAGTCCTTTGATTCTGCCTCTGACTCTGCTTCCACAGCTTCTTCCATCTGCGCTTAAGAAGTACCTTTGGCAGCCTCATCTGCATCGGAGGACTTTTTTTTGCTGACCGTATCCGCTGAACAGTGCTGCCAGCAGAACAGGGATCAATAGCTTGCGTAAAATCATGGTTGAGTAAATTTTTATGTTCTGATAACATTTACCCGGCCGGACAAATTTCATGAAAGACTAAGTTCTCAAAAAAAGGCAAACGGGCAAGTTTGACAGTTGAAGCAGTATCAGAAAAATTTGTGTTTGTTCGCAACTAAGCTTAATTTTGGTAAAGGTAGCGGACACTCTGAAATTATTAAAAAATGGATCATAAAATCACCATCTTAACAACGACCTCGAGCTTCAGTTATGAAGAAATTCCCGAAGATATTGATCTTATTAAAAACCCCCATAAAAGAAGGCTGAAAAAAGAGGAGCTGAAGGAACTGATCTTTATCCACCAGCCTCATGGGATCATTGCCGGGGTTGAACCGATTACAAAGGACGTACTCAATGCGGCTTCCAATCTTAAAGTGATCTCACGCTGCGGTATAGATCTTGAATCGATTGACCAGAAGGCCGCCAAACAGCTTGGCATTTTAATTTACAGTACCCGTACGGCCCCGGACCTCCCCCTTGCAGAATTGACGGTCACCATGATTCTCAGCCTGCTTAAGCATATCAGGGAGATGGATAATGCCGTGAGAAGCGACAATTGGAAACGCTCCATATCAAGCCTCTTATCGGATAAGACCGTAGGCATCATCGGTTGCGGGTTAAGAGGAAGCAGGGTAGCCAGCCTGCTGGAACCTTTCGGTTGCCAGCTGATAGGCTGTGATGTGAATGTGCGCAGGCATGAATTTTTTGAAATGGTTGATTTTAATAAGATCATTTTACAGTCTGATATCATCACCCTGCATACACCACTAACCGGAAAGAATTATCATCTCATCGGGAAAGAGGAGATAGAAAAGATGAAAGACGGGGTCATTATCGTAAATACTGCACGGGGTGGACTGATAGATGAAAATGCATTGTATAAAGGACTGCAATCGGGGAAAATTTCAGGAGCGGGACTCGATGTCTTTGAGGAGGAACCTTACCGTGGCCCCCTGAATGATTTCAAGGGAAATTTGATCCTGACCCCCCATATTGGGTCCTTTGCCGGGACCTACAGGTTTGACATGGAAAGCGAGGCCATGCAAAACATGATCACAGGCCTTAAAAAGCAAGGAATCCAGTTTTAATGAGTTCCCGGACAGATAAAATTGACCAGCTGAACCGGCAGGCCTGGAAAAACAGGTTCAATATCGAATACAGGAAACAGTACCTTGCAGATCTGGAGGAAGCTAAAAAGCTGTCAGAAGAGATATCCTACCTGAAAGGTCAGGCTTATTCAGACCTGAATATGGCCATCCACCATTTCCATAACGGTCAGCAGAAACAGGCCCACCAGTTGATCCTTGAGATCCTCCCCTGGTTCCAGGAAAATGAACATGAACCCGGTTACAGCAGTATCCTGAGGTACCTTGGAAATATATACTATGGATTGGGTGACATTACTGCCGGTATTGATTATGCAACAAGGGCACTGAAAACTGCAGAAGAACAGGATTTCACTGAAGGCATCGGGGAAGCCAACAACGATCTCGGACTGATTTATGAAGCGGACGGGGATTATGAAAAAGCCCTTCTGTACCTTAACCGGGCAAAAACAACTAAAGAGGAAGCCGGGGATCTGAAAGGGGCCGCCTCTTCCATCAACAGGATTGCACGTACCTATTCGGATCAGGGCAATTATAAGGATGCTGTCAAATATTATAAGTTATCCGAGAAAATAAGGAAGGAGCATTATCCCATCTCTTTGCCCTGGACATATATAGGAATAGCAGGTACTTACGAGAAAATGGGAGAACACACTCTGGCAATTCAGTATTATGAAAAGATCCTTCTTGAATTCGAAGATGCCATAGATGAGCGTATCAAATGCTACCTGAACCTGGGAATGGGAAGGTCCTATGCATGTACATCTGATAATGAAAAAGCACTGAGCTGTTATAACAATTCCCTTAATCTGGCAAAATCTATAGAAGCAAAGAACTTGTTGATAGAAGCCCATAAAGCCCTGGCTGATTTCTATGAAAAACAGGGTGACCTGGTAAATTCGCTCAAACACAGTAAGGAGTTTGTTTCCATGCTTGAGGAATTCTACAGCGCGGAGAACCGGACCCGCATGAAGAACCTTCAGATAGGCTACGCGGTTGAAACCGAACAGCGGGAGAAAGAGATCTTCAGGCTCAAGAACGTAGAGCTGAGGTCGGCCCTGACAAAGATCGAAAAACAGAAGGATGAGATTGAAAAGCAGAGGAACGAGTTGGCCAGGACCCTGGATAAGTTGAAAAGAACACAGTCTCAATTGCTTGAATCAAGGAAGATGGAGGCCCTGGCCGGACTGGTGGCCGGAATGGCGCATGAAATCAATACCCCGGTGGGAATCGGGATCACGGCCGTAAGCAGTATGATAGACCAGGCCAGTAAGATGGCCGATCTTTATAATGAGAACAAGATCTCCCGAAGCGGTTTCAGGGATTACCTCTCAGAAAGCATGGAGTCGGCCAGGCTGTTGCAGAAAAACCTGGACCGTACTGCTTCCCTGATCCAGCATTTCAAAGAGGTCTCAGTGGTGCATTCATCTGAAAAACGGCAGAAATTCTATCTGAGAAGTTTTATGGAGGACCTTGTAAAAAGTATGCTTTCTCAACCGGAGTGGAACAACATTGAATTTGAACTTGCCTGTGACGATAAATTAAGGATCAATACTTACCCGGGCGATGTAGCCCGTATCCTGTCTAACATTATCCGGAATTCTATGATACATGCTTTTGGTCCTGGCACACCCGGACAGATACATATTGCAATCACCCCTGTTAAACGCAGCCTGAAAATAGATTACTCGGACAATGGTGCCGGGATACCCCCTGATCTGCTCCCCAGGATCTTTGAACCCTTTGTCACGTCGGACCAGCAAAAAGGCCCGGGACTAGGACTCCACATAGTATACAACCTGGTGACACAGAAATTTAAAGGCCAAATTTCCTGTGAAAGTGACCGGAAATCGGGAACAAAGTTTTATATTAACATCCCCCTTTAAGCCCTGCAAACTGGAAAAGTTATTTTCGAAGTATGAGATTCGTCAGTTGATTATCAAATTCATTTCATTTTGTCTCAATGAAGAAAGAAAACAGGAACCATTCACTATCGCGCAGGCAGTTTGTTAAGAAGACAGCCAAAGGGGCGGCACTGATAGGTGCAGGCCTGGCAACTCCCTATATCACAGGATGTTCAGAAAAAGAAGAATACGACCTGATTATTTTCGGGGGAACTGTCTATGACGGCCTGGGAAATCCGGGCATCGAATCCGATATTGCTGTGAAAAACGGAAGGATCTACAGGATTGCACCCGGACTGAATACTAAATGGGCCAGGCAGGTCATTGATGCAAGGGGATATGCAGTTTCTCCCGGATTCATAGATCCGCATACCCACAGCGATACCGAATTAATCGCCAACCGCAAAGCTGAAAGCTATATACGACAGGGTGTCACCACTGAGGTAGGGGGCAACTGCGGCATCACATACTTCCCCATACCGGATGCCCTTTCACTGGAATGGAGAAGGAAATTCAAAAATGACTGGGATGTCGATATGGACTGGGATACGTTGAACGGATTTTTTAACCGCCTCTCAGACCCCGGAATAGCCTATAATTTTGCCACACTGGTGGGTCATGGATCCATCCGTGGCAAAGCCCGCGGACTGGGCAACGGTCCGCCTACAGACCAGGAGATGGAAGAGATGAAACTCCATGTTCGGGAAGCCATGGAGTCCGGTGCTGTGGGTATGTCCACCGGACTGGAGTACCTGCCAGGTATCTATGCACACAAGGATGAAATTATTGAACTTTGCAGGATAGTGGCACAGTACGGAGGAGTCTATGCCACCCATATGCGCAGTGAGGGCACCAGGCTGATAGAAGCCGTGGATGAAGCCATCAGCGTTGCCAGGGAAACAGGAGTCAGCCTAGAGATATCCCACTTCAAGGTTGCATACCCGGTAAACTGGTATAAAATTAATGATGCCCTGCAAATGATCGAAGATGCCCGGATGGAAGGCATAAAGATAGAGATCGACAGGTATCCCTATACTGCGGGTTCAACCGGACTGGCACTCTATTTCCCCATGTGGGCCAAGGTGGGTTCCAGGGCTGAATGCATTGCCAGGCTGGAAGATCCCGGGAACCATGCAAAACTGGGGACAGCACTTGATACTATGGGTGCCAAACTGGGTTCCTGGGAAAAAGTTATAATTGCCTCAGTTGAAACTGAAAAGAACAGGATTTTCCAGGGTAAGAATATTGTTGAGGCCGCCGGTTCCAAAGATAAGGAAGTAAATACGTTTTTACGTGAACTGATGATAGAGGAAGGCCTTAATGTGGACATGATCACATTCATGATGGATGAAGACAATACCCGCAGGATACTGGCTCATCCCCTTACGAGCATCGGCTCTGATTCCTCTGCCAGGGCGCCTTATGGCCCACTGAGCAAAACCAAGCCTCATCCAAGGTGCTATGGTACTTTTCCCCGGGTACTTGGCAGATATGTCCGTGAAGAGAACCTGATGAGCCTGCCGGAAGCCATCAGGAAAATGACTTCCAAGACTGCCATGAAGTTCGGGATCAGGGAAAGGGGACAACTGAAAGAGAATTTCTTTGCAGATATAAGTATTTTCAACCCGGATACAGTCATTGATAAAGCCACATGGTCAGATCCTCATCAGTACCCCGAGGGGATAGACTATGTCATCGTAAACGGAGAGCTCGTTATAAATGAAGGGGAGCATACCGGAAAATTACCGGGTAGAGTATTAAGAAAAGAAACCCAGATACCATGAATAAGAAATACATACTTTCGCTTGATTCCGGGACTACCAGCAACCGGGCCATTCTCTTTGATCATTCGGGACAGGTTTGCCAGGTGTCCCAACGCGAGTTCCAGCAGATCTTCCCGCAACCGGGCTGGGTGGAACACGACCCGGAAGAAATCTGGTCCACACAGAAATTTGTAGCCCGCGATGTTCTGAATAAACAGGGTATAACAGCCGCAGAAATAGCGGCCATCGGCATCACCAACCAGAGGGAGACCACCCTTGTTTGGGACCGGGAAACAGGAAAACCGGTGTATAATGCCATCGTGTGGCAGGACCGCCGGACGGCGGGTATTTGCGATAAGTTGAAAAAGGACGGGGCGAGTGATATGGTGCGAAGCAAAACCGGACTGGTCATAGATGCCTACTTTTCAGGTACCAAGATCAAATGGATACTTGTGAATGTACCTTCTGCAAAGAAAATGGCAGAACAGGGCAAGCTGGCATTCGGCACGGTCGACACCTGGCTGATCTGGCGCCTGAGCCATGGGAAGGCTCACATTACTGATGTCAGTAATGCGAGCAGGACGCTGCTGTTTAATATACATGATCTAAAATGGGACCCTGAGCTTCTTGATATTTTAGGGATCCCTGAAAACATGCTTCCTGAGGTAGGATCAAGCTCCGAGATCTACACACATTCTGTAAAGGAACACCTTGGAGAAGAGATCCCCATTGCCGGTATCGCAGGGGACCAGCAGGCGGCTTTATTCGGACAGATGTGCATAAAGGAAGGTATGGTGAAAAATACATACGGCACCGGGTGTTTTGTGGTCATGAACACAGGCAACAAGGTCATCGAATCAAAGAATAACCTGCTGTCGACCATAGCATGGAAAGTAGCCGGTGAGACAAGTTATGCCCTGGAAGGAAGCATCTTTATTGCCGGTGCTGCCATTCAGTGGCTCCGCGACAAGCTGGGAATAATCAAAAATGCCTCAGAAGTGGAACAACTTGCCGCATCAGTGAAAGACAGCGGAGGTGTTTTCTTTGTTCCGGCTTTTGTGGGTCTTGGTGCCCCTCACTGGGACCCTTATGCTACCGGGACCATCATAGGAATCAACCGGGACACATCGGATGCCCATATTGCACGGGCAGCACTTGAAGCAATAGCACTGCAAACCATGGATGTAATCAATACCATGGTAAAGGATTCAGGTACGGACATAAGAGAACTCAAGGTTGACGGAGGAGCTGCCGTTAACAACCTGCTGATGCAGATACAGGCCGATGTTATAGGTCAGAAGGTCATCAGGCCAAGGATAACTGAGACAACAGCGCTGGGAGCAGCTTACCTTGCCGGACTTGCGGTTGGATTCTGGAAAGATATTGATGAAATAAAACAACAATGGCAGGTTGACAGGGTCTTTGAACCCTTAATAGATCCTGCACACCGCGATACATTGATGCATGGCTGGCAACTGGCCCTTAAGCGTAGCATGGGATGGAACAGTCCATAATCTGAAAAAATTTCATTAAAGTTGACCTGAAATGAACAGGGCAGCCGCAATAAACGAAATAAGGAACTTCAAAGAAAGCTGGGACATTATTGTAATCGGCGGAGGAGCTAGTGGTATGGGGACTGCAGTAGATGCAGCCTCCCGAGGATTCAAAACATTGCTGCTTGAGCAGGACGATTTCGGTAAGGGAACATCCAGCAGGAGTACCAAACTTGTTCACGGCGGGGTAAGATACCTTAAGCAGGGGGATGTATCCATGGTTTTTGAAGCACTGAAGGAACGTGGTCTCCTTTTCCGGAATGCACCCCACCTGGTACGTAACCAATCCTTCATCATCCCGGCTTATGACTGGTGGGAAAGTCCGTTTTATACGGTAGGACTAAAGGTATATGATTTTATGTCCGGAAAACTCGGCCTTGGTCCGTCCAGGCACATCTCGGCAGAAGAAGTCATCCAGGCCCTGCCTACTGTTGACCGGAAAGGATTAAAAGGTGGAATCATTTACCACGACGGACAATTTGACGATACGCGTATGATCATCAGCCTGGCCCGTACCTGTGAACATTACGGGGGATCGCTGTTAAACTATATGAAGGTCACTGGTATCATCAAAGACATGAACATGATCACCGGTGTGGAAGCAAGAGATATGGAAACCGGGGAAGAATTCTCAATCAGGTCCAAAGTGGTCATCAATGCCACCGGGGTGTTTGCCGATGAGATTATGAAGATGGACAGGCCCGGTGTAAGCAGCATGATCACACCCAGCCAGGGGATACACCTGGTCCTTGATCAGGAATTCCTTGAAAGCGAACATGCCATCATGGTACCCCAGACAACTGATGGCAGGGTCCTCTTTGCTGTACCCTGGTACAACAAGGTGGTTGTTGGCACCACCGATACCCTTGTGGATAAGATCTCCCTGGAACCGAAAGCCCTGGATCAGGAGATAGATTTTATACTGGATACTGCCGGACAATACCTTGTCAAAAAACCATCCCGTCATGATGTCCTCAGCTGTTTTGCCGGACTCAGGCCCCTGGCAGCTCCGGAATGCGAAGGCAAAGCCACCAGGGAGATCTCACGCCATCACAAGACCCTGGTCTCTGTTTCCGGACTCATAACAATATTAGGCGGAAAATGGACCACCTACAGGAAAATGGCCGAGGATGCGGTAGACTATGCCATAATGATAGGAAAATTCCCGGAACGCAATTGCAATACGCGCAATCTCCCCATTCATGGATACAATATGAACACAGTTGCCGGCAGTGACAGTATGTCGGCCTATGGACTGGAAGCTTCAGAATTGGAAAAAATAAGCAACGAAAACCATACCCTTAGAGGATACCTGAGCGAATCGCTGGCCATAAATAGGGTGCAGGTGATATGGGCAGTTAGGCTTGAGATGGCCCGAAGGCTGGAAGATGTTCTGGCCCGCAGGACAAGGGCTCTCTTTCTTGATGCAAGGGAAAGCCTCAGGATGGCACCCGAAACAGCCGGGCTTATGGCCGGTGAAATGGGTCATGGTAAGGAGTGGATAAGTAAACAGCTATTTGAGTATGAAAAACTAACTGCAGGATACATAATCAATTAATCAAACAATGACAGAATATTTTGCTGAATTTATAGGAACCTCCATCCTCATTTTATTGGGAAACGGGGTTGTAGCCAATGTAAACCTTAAAAAAACCAATGGAGAAAACTCCGGCTGGATCGTCATAACCGCAGGATGGGGAATGGCAGTATTCGTTGCCGTTCTGGTCGTCGGACCATACAGCGGTGCACATATTAATCCGGCAGTAACAATTGGAGTTGCACTGGCAGGATTGTTCGAATGGTCAAAGGTGCCGGGATTTATAGCGGCACAACTACTGGGGGCAATAATGGGAGGCTTTTTTGTATACGCTTTTTACAAAGATCATTTCAATGCTACTGATGATGCTGATGCAAAAAAAGCGTGCTTCTGTACGGCCCCGGGACTAAGGAATATTCCAAGAAACTTTCTATCCGAACTTATTGGCACATTCGTATTGATTGCCTCAGTACTTTTCATGAGCCTGCGCGACGTACAGATTGATGGAATGGAAAATGTTAAAGTTGGCCTCGGTTCACTAGAAGCCCTGCCTGTGGGACTGGTGGTTTTTGCTATTGGTATGAGCTTAGGGGGTACTACAGGATATGCCATTAATCCTGCCCGGGACCTTGGTCCCAGAATAATCCATGCGATATTGCCAATCAAAGGGAAACGCGGCAGTGACTGGTCCTATTCCTGGATTCCCATTATAGCTCCCATTGCCGGAGCTATAATTGCTTCTCTGTTATACTTTTTTATGAAGTGGCTGGCGGCCTAAAGCGTATATATATCCGAATAGGATGCCTTTACAGTGTTAACCCATCGCCTGAAGTACACTCCAAAACTTTGCCGTCCGGACTTCTTCCCGGATATAGCCACAGGATTCACGATCTGAGCCTTTGGATTGGTATGCTTTTTCTTCTTCTTTCCCATAAAGCGAAATAAATTCTACCGTAAAGGTACAAAATATTTCACATGTAGTTAATGTTTAGTTAACATTAAATTAACATTGAGTCAATTTTTAGCCATTCCAAATTAATCCGGACCGGTAATATGTTAATTTATTTGTATTTTATAATCTTCCTGACATCAACCTGATCATCCTGGTTCAACAGTGAAAGAAAGTATATACCCGGCTCTAAATGAGCCAGATCCAGAACCATTGTTTCTTCATTTGATTTCCCGGTCTCATGCATCCATACTTTCTTGCCAAGTGCATTATGGATGACGGCATAATCAATTTCTTCAGTTCTGGTGAGGTAGGCTATATCATTAACCGGGTTAGGAAAAATCTTAAGTTCATTACTTGCAGATCCTGAAACCAGGTCATCAGAGGTTCCTGCAGAAACATCCCGGTACACCCTTACGTAGTCAATCTCCATTTTCTGCGGGAAAATACTGTCGTCTACTCCCTGCACCCCGCCCCAGCTACCGCCAACCGCTATGTTCATAAGCAGGTGAAAGCGTTTGTCGAAGGGCCATTTGGTATAGTCCCCTCCCGAATTAAGAAAAGTGAAATATTTGTTTTCATCAATATAAAAATCGATAATATCGGGGGTCCATTCTATCCGGTAAACATGAAATTCATCGGAACAATCGCCTATATACAGCTGATCTCCCACCTGGGTCCCGATGGAGTGATTATAAGCCTCTGTATGAACCGTTCCATGGACATTTCCCTGGTCATATCCAACATGCTCCATAATGTCTATCTCCCCACTGCGCGGCCAGTCACCATATTCCCAGTCTGTCGGAAGCATCCAGATAGCCGGCCAGGTCCCGCGACCTGAGGGAAGCTTTGCCTTTACTTCTATCCTGGCATATAACCAATCGCCTTTGTTCTTTGAGATGATCCTCGTGGAGGTGTATTTAAGACCTGAATAATTCTCCAGTTTTGCCTCAATTGTCAGGACCCCGTCTCCTACCCTGACATTATTAAGCCGCGAGGTATAATACTGAAGTTCATTGTTCCCCCATCCGTGTCCCCCAATATCATAATTCCATTTGGAGGCATCAGGACTCCCTTCATATTCAAACTCATCAGACCAGACAAGATGGTAGTTCTGGGCTAATAATCCGGATCCCAGGAACATAACTGTTGCAATTAAACCACAGAATTTTTTCATTTTTCAATTTTAAAATCTGCATGGATTCGCTTCAAAAATACAGTTTTACAGCAAAACAGGTTAAAGAAAAATAAATATCTTTAAACATGTTCAAAAAGCTTGGTATTTTCTTCGCATCCATCGCACCCGGGATTTTCCTCATAGGGTATAATATCGGCACAGGCAGTATTACTACTATGGCTGTATCCGGTGCCAGTTTTGGCATGATGATGATATGGCCCCTGCTATTATCCTGCATCTTCACTTTTTTCCTGATCATGTTGTTCGGGAGGTATACAGTCATAACCGGCGAAACGGTGCTCACCACTTTCCGTAAGCATGTGGGGACAGGACTGGCGATTTTCGTACTGATCTCCCTTCTTATCAGCGAATGGGTTTCCTGCATGGGGGTTATGGCCGTGGTCACCCAGGTTTTTGAAGAATGGTCCAGGCCCCTCACCAGCAACAACCAGGGAGTGAATCCCCTGATCACCAGTATTATTTTCGGAGCATTGCTGTATTTCCTGTTCTGGAACGGACACCATAGATTCTTTGAGAAGATACTGGCTATTTTTGTTGGGATCATGGGTATCTGTTTCATTCTGACTGCTTTCATCGTGATCCCGGAACCTGCAGAGATTGTATCCGGACTCGTACCCAGTATTCCGGATGACCCCAATGCCATGCTGATCATGGCAGGAATGGTCGGGACCACCATGGGAGCCATTCTGTATGTTGTCAGATCCATTCTTGTCCAGGAAAAAGGTTGGAAGATCAATGATCTTAAAGCAGAAAGAAGGGATGCTTTGATCTCAGCTTCTGCCATGTTTATTCTCAGCGTGGCCATTATGGCTGCAGCAGCCGGCACAATGCATGTAAAAGGACTGCACATTGAGAACGCCATAGATATGGTCAGCCTGATGGAACCGCTGGCCGGCCGGTTTGCCACATCAATCTTTGTAGCCGGGATTATCAGTGCCGGACTGTCCTCACTGTTTCCCATCGTACTGCTGGCACCCTGGCTGATATCAGATATTGCCGGGCAGCCGAGGAACATGAAAAGCCGCCGGTCAAGGCTGCTTGTCCTGTTTGGAGTATCACTCGGACTGATTGTACCCATCTTCGGCGGCCGCCCCGTAATGGTAATGGTCGTTTCCCAGGCCCTGACTGTGATAGTCACCCCCCTGGTGCTGGGTATTATGTTCTATCTGTATAACAAATCCTCCATAATGGGGAAATATACCGCAGGGATAATGACCAACGGGCTCATGGTAATTATATTAGTATTTACCATTCTCATGGCGGTTGCAGGAATAATAGGTATTTTTGACCTGTTCTGATATTCAGCAAGTATTGAGTTTATTACCAGGTAACAATGACCTTAGAAGATTTAGGATATAACAGCAGTTTTGAGAAGTCCAGAAATGAGCTGGATCTTAATACATTTTCTGTTGGCCGGGTAATAGCCGAAAATAAAGAACGATATGTTGTCAGAACTGATAAAGATGATTATAAAGCTGAAATAATCGGGATCCTGCGATATGCTGCTTCTTCCCGGGCCGATTTTCCGGCAGTTGGTGACTGGGTTGCTGTATCTTTGTATGATGATCAGAAGGCAATCATTCATAACATACTCCCAAGGCAGTCAGTACTTGAACGGCAGGCAGTCGGGAAATATGGTGAGAAACAAGTGATAGCAGCCAATATAGATTATGCCTTTATCATCCAGGCTGTCGACAGGGATTTCAACCTCAACAGGCTTGAAAGATACCTGGTACTGTGTCATACGGCCGGAGTATCACCCCTGATTGTATTAAGTAAAACAGACCTGGTTAATGAGACAGAGATCAGCATGAACCTGAAATTAGTTAATGAACGTATCAAATCTGTACCTGTTATAGCCGTCAGCAACCTGACAAAAACCGGATATGATAAGCTCCTTTCCATGATCACCTACGGAAAAACATATTGTTTCCTCGGATCATCAGGTGCGGGAAAATCAACCATGATCAATACAATTTCCGGCACTCAACAAATGAATACAGATTTCATCAGTCCAAGCACCAAAAAAGGCAGGCATATTACAAGTCACCGGGAATTGATCGTCCTGGATTCCGGGGGTATTTTAATTGATAATCCCGGTATGAGAGAGGTTGGCATCGCTGACACAGAAAATGGCCTGGAAATAACATATGAAGCAATCATCAGCTTATCTGATAACTGCAGGTTCAGGGACTGTTCCCATACTCATGAAAAAGGATGTGCTGTCAGAGAAGCAGCAGACAGTGGTGAAATTGACAGATCCAGCTATGAAAACTACCTGAAACTTGAAAGAGAAAAAGTCCATTTCCAATCAAGTCATGCCGAGAAACGGCAAAAAGACAGGGAATTTGGAAAGATGATCAAAGAGACTATGAAAATCATCAAGCGAGATAAAAAAGCACCCCGGTATTAAAAAATTACTAAATTTGACCCCTTTTACCAAACCAATCGCATAACATGGCAAGTAATCCTGAACCGGCTAATCAAAATGATAAATCCTGGAATTTTCTGGCTACCGTCTTTTTTATCATCTGCCTTGTTGGCCTTGGATTTTACCTGCACACCAGAGAAATAAAATTACAGGATGCCAGCCTGCTCGAACTCTTTATTATGAGCCTGGCAACCTATCGCCTGACCAGGATACTGGTTTTCGATAAGATCTTCAAGTTGTTCAGGGATTTTATCAGATCAAGATCCGGATGGAAGGTTTTTTATGTTATTCGGGAGATCATCACCTGTCCATGGTGTGCCGGAGTGTGGGTGGCAATGACCATTGTAGCCCTGTATTATTTTGTTCCCTATGGCAAATTGTTCATTTATATCCTGGCAATATCCGGTGTAGCTTCATTCTTTGTCATACTTGTAAATAACATAGGTCTGTCGACTGAAGAAAAGCAGCATAGAGTCAAAGCAATTAAAACGGATTCAGATTATACTAAAGCTGATTCGTAATTACCGGGTGCCTGTCCAGGTGCTAAAAATCCTGCAAGACTTATCTGGAGCCTGAATTCACAGGTCTGGAAGTTGGCTCATACAACTCTCCTTCATACCATATTTTAGTAGTATTCACCCCTACATTATAAATGATCAGGTTCCTGATCATATCAAGGCTGTTGACCATCTCGTAGCTGATATTCAACCTTTCACATTTCCTGAAAGCTTTGATACGCCTGTTAATATCAATATAGGCAATGGTTCGCTCAGAGACCTTGTATAATTCCGGTATATATCTTTCAACCTCATAAACCCTCCCGTCACACCATGTTTTTAAAAATCCGTCCTCGCTGAATACCAGGGTACTGTCAGTTAGTTCATAAAAATCAGGGGTGAAGGAGCTGATCTGCTTCAAATCACCCCCTTCAAAGATCTTAAATTTCCCATTGTTGTCAATAAATGCTACCATGCCGTCACCCACCTGGAATGATTCAGGCATAAACTGATCCAGAATGTAGAAATCCCCCTGGTAGAAGGCAACAAAGGCATTGGTGGGCTGGTTCATGTAGGCTACCACATCCCTGCCGGCCTTATAAACAGTTTCCCTGACGAAATCATTAATTACCAGTAACCGGCCCCGGTAGTAGATCTTGAACTTGTCATCAAACGAGGTGATGTAGGCAAAGATATTGTCACCGCTGCGGTATGACCTGATGGGCCATTGTATAAGCCCGTCTTCAAGGGTAATGGTCTGTCCCTGATGATAGACGTTCAGCTGTTTTTGTACCTTATCATGATATACCACCAGGCTGTCCTCTACAATATAATGATCGACGTTGGAACACAGGACCTTCTGCTCACCCTCTTCGAATATTTTAAGCACATTAAAAACCGACCAGGCTGCCAGGTAATCAGTCGCAAAATAACTGGTTGGTTCCATCTCTTCCAGCTGGCTGACCTGTCCCTCATAATAAACCTTGAAGTTGCTGCTGTAATCAACATACAAAAGGCAGTTCCCTCCAACCTGGAAGGAGTTGATTTTGTAATGTTCCAGCCGTTCTTCTATGCCCATATCAAAAACGAAAAACCTGTCCATGTAATCAAGATACGCCGCAAGATGCTGGGAAACACTATTTTGACAAAAAAGAGTCAGGCTGGCCAGTATGATTAGTGATCTTCTGAACATATATTGCTCATTATAACATAGAGAGGTGTTACCTTGCTGTAAAGTTAAGATATGTTCATGAATATCGTCAAATCAGCATAATATATTCAGGAGGTTTTCTATTTTTAACCCACCAAAAAAATAGTATGAGTTCTGCCGATAATATGAGAGCCCCTGTTTATGAATCTGAAGAATACAGGCGGGCAATAGATTTTTCCCCTGATTGTTTTTTCGTCATCGACCTGGAGGGCCACATACTTTACTGCAACCCGGCCACCGAATACATCACCGGGTATAAACCGGAGGAATTCCTTTACAAGCATTTCACCGAAAATGTTGCTCTGGATCAGGAGGAAATGGACGGATTTAAGAATTTATTCGAAAAATTGATACGGGAAGAACATCTGGATCCTTTTGAATTACAGATCATTAAAAAAGGTGGAGAAAAGTGCTGGGTGGAGAGCAGAGCAGTTATTTTAAAAGATGAAAAAGGTCCCTGTTCTATCCAGATGGTGACCAGGGACATTCATGAAAAAAAACTGGCTGAAACCTCCCTCCGCGAAAGTGAAGAGAAATACAGGTTCCTGTATGATAATTCCTATTCAATCAATGTCATCATCGACCAGGATGGGATCATCATGGATGTAAACAAGGCAGCTGTAAAAATGTTTGGCGTACCCAAATCAGCAGTTAGGGGACGGAGTGTTTTTGAATATATTGTTCCGGAGCAGCAAGATGAGGCTCTGCATATTTTACAGGAACATCTGAAAGGGATGGAAACTCCTGTGATTGAACTGCACCTGGATCTTGCTTCCGGACAGCGGACAGTCATCCTTGAAGACGGGAGTGTGCACTCTTTTAAAGAAGGAAATAAGACAAGGATGCTTGTCTCTGCACTTGATATTACCGACAACCTCAGGTTTAAAGATGAAAAAGATTTCAGGCTTCAGGCTGAAAAGCTCATATCAAGGATTTCAGCCGGCTTTATCAACCTGCCGGATACGGAAACTGATGCTGCAATAGTTGATGCCCTGGGACAGATCTCGGAGTTAATCGGAGCTGAACGGTGTAATTTATTTCTCCGTACAGAAGACGACAGGTACTTTTCCAATACCCACGAATGGAGCAAAGGCCCGAAAGACAGCCAGTTAGAAATATTTCAAATGATACCTGTTGAGACCTTTGCATTTACAGCGGGATTATTGGAGGACCGGCAAAACCTGGTTTTTGGAAAACCATCTGATATCCCTGATGAGGCAACAGATCTTAAAGAGTGGTTTGGTAAGGATGGATTCCGTCCTGTATACTTTGTGCCTGTGGTTTCCGGGAATATCGTTACCGGGACTATAGGACTGTACGGTGCATTTAATGAAGAGAAAGACTGGCCTGAGGAATTGGATTCCCTGTTAAGCATGTTAGCGAATGTACTCCTTTCAGCTAAAGAGAGAAAGAAGATCAACCGTTTGCTGCGCCTGAGCCAGTTTGCCATAGAAAACAGCAAACAGGCCACCTACCTGATCAATAAGGATGCAAGGATTGTAAGTGCCAATCCTGCCGTAACGGAACTTACAGGATATTCCCTGGATGAGCTGATCGGGATGAGGATTGTGGATCTGGATCCTGATTATCCGCTGGAGCAATTCTTTGGGCTGTTTGAGCTCCTCAGAAAAGAAAAGAATATCACATTCCAGTCCAGGGTCCTGAGAAAGGATAAAAAACAATTCCCGATTGAGATCAATATCAGCTATATCAATTTTGAAGGAGAAGACTTCCTGATAGGTTTCGTACAGGACATTACGGAAAGACTCAGGGTGGCCGATGAAATAAAAAAGAGCGAGGAACAGTATCGAAGGATATTTGAAAACATTATTGATGTTTTCTATGAGGCAGGAATGGACGGGAACCTGATCAATGTCACCCCGTCTATAGAAACCCTTTCAAGCTATACCCGAGAGGAACTGATTGGCAAGCCCATGACCATATTCTATGCAGATACGACTGAAAGGGAAAAATTTCTGAACCTGCTGAAAAAGCAAGGATATATCAAGAATCATTATTTAAAACTGAAAGACAAGGATGGAAGCATAAGATATTGCATGGTATCCTCAAAGATTATTAACAATGATGAAGGAAAACCGGACCGGATTGTCGGATCATTATCAGACATCAGCGATCGGATCGATGCCGAATCCCGGATCAGGCAATTATCAAGTGCTGTTGAACAATCTCCAATATCAATCATCATCCTGAATAACAAAGGATTGATAGACTACGTTAATCCGAATTTCCAGAATGTCATTGGCTATAATTCAGAACAATTGCTTGGTAGGGCACTGTTCTCGATTGATGAACTGGACCTTAACGAGGATGATTTTAAGGCTATGTATGAAATACTGACTGAAAAACATATATGGCGGGGTGAGATCAAATACCTGAAAAACAAAAAAGTAGAATCATGGGCACAATTGACCCTATCTACTATTACGGATAATACAGGAGAACTGACTCACTTCGTAGGTATTGGAGAGGATGTAACAAGGCGTAAGCTCTATGAAGAGGAACTTAAACTGGCCAAGCGGAAGGCAGAGGAATCTGATAAGCTTAAGTCTTCCTTCCTGGCAAATATGTCTCACGAGATCAGGACCCCAATGAATGCTATTCTGGGCTTTTCATCCCTGCTGAAAGAAGAATCTCTGAAGGATGAGCAGAGGAATTACTATATCGATATCATTAACAATAAAGGAAAGGATCTGATCAGGATTATCTCTGATATCATCGATATTTCCAGGATTGAAGCAGGAGATCTGGAAATGAAAATAGAGCCTGTTCATGTGTACGAATTCATAAAAGATATCTACACTGAGTATAAGAGTGATGCCGTGATCAGCACCAGGAACGGACTTCGCTTTCGCCTGAACCTGCCAGAAAAACGGAAGGTTGTTGTAAATACTGACCCTGTCAGGTTAAAACAGGTCCTTATCAACCTGATCCAAAACGCTATCAAATTCACCTCTGACGGGTACATAGAAATCGGGTTCAGTTTTACACCGGATAATAAGATCAGGTTTTTCGTTAAAGATAGTGGTATTGGAATACCTAAGGATAAACAGGCTCTTATTTTCGATCGGTTCAGGCAGGTTGATGATTCTCATACGCGGGAGTACGGTGGTACAGGACTGGGATTGTCGATTTCAGAAAACCTTGTGACAAGGCTGGGCGGCACCCTTTCGCTAGTTTCGGAACCCGGACAGGGATCGGAGTTCTATTTTGACCTGGATTTCATATCTGGTGAATCAGTACCTGAAAAACAGGCCTCAGAAAAAGAGCATCCTGTTTCTGCAGGTGAGCTGAATCTCAATGGAAAAAGGATACTGATAGTGGAGGACGACAGTAGCAGTTACCTGTACCTCGACAGCATCCTGAACAAAACCCAGCCTGAGATAGTCTGGGCAAAAAATGGAAAACAGGCGGTTGATATCTTCCGGTCCGGAAACAACTTTGATATGGTATTAATGGACATCCGTATGCCTGAAATGAATGGTTTTGATGCCACCAGGATCATTCGTGAGATAGATGAGAAAGTGCCTATTATAGCCCAAACAGCATATGCCCAGGTAGCTGACCGTAAAATAGCCCTTGAAAGCGGTTGCAATGATTACTTATCAAAACCCATTAAGGCCGGCGAATTAGTAAAAATGCTTGGGAGGTACTTTCATGGATAGGATGTTGGAGAAGATTCTCAAGATTGGTCACCCGGATCTGTATATTAAATGTGAACCGGTCAGGCAGGAAGAGCTAAGCGCTTTGGAAGCTTCTATTGATCTGATGGCAACCTGTATTAGTTCATTCCGCGAAAAATATGGCAGCGGCCGGGCCATTGCCGCACCGCAGGTGGGCATACTCCAGAGGTTCATTGTCTTAAATATCGACCGGCCCGTTTCCATCTTTAATCCGGAATTATTTGATCTCAGTAAGGAGATGATTGAAATATGGGATGATTGCATGAGCTTTCCTGATCTTTTTGTCAGGGTCAGGCGGCATAAATCCGTCAAAATGAGGTTCCGGGATTCAAGCTGGAAGGAACAGGTATGGAATCTGGAGGAAGACATGGCAGAGCTGATCCAGCACGAATACGATCACCTCAATGGCATCCTGGCCACCATGCGGGCCATAGACGTAAAATCCTTCCGCTGGCGAAGCGGTTGATTTCAGGAAATTATTATATGATGGCGCCAGAAATTCATACTATGCTGGTACTGCTTTTCAGTCTGTTCATCCCTGTTTGGAAACCCCGGTGCATATGTTCCCGGAAAAATGGTAATTATCAGAGCTTGCCTCCCTGAAGATTCAAGGATGATATTGGATGTCCAGGTATTTTTCGGGTGAGTTTTGTAAATGATAGTCTGCAGGGTTTCGAAATCCTTATTACTGAATGATTTCTTAATCAAATCAGGGACCTGGTCAAGATGAATGACACGGTCGTCCCCTATTCCACCAGGATATTCATTCTTTGAAAAATTAAGCTGGAACTCACAATAACCGTTATGCCAGTAGGCCTTTATATTTTGCCTGTTAAACTCTTGTTTCAGTTTATCGAGGAGGTCTTCAGGATTATCACAAAATGACTGGTGGAACTTGGAACCTTTCTGTCGAATCTGTTCCTGAATATCTGCATCTGAACAATTATAAACATGCATCAATGATTCTTTATACTCACCATCTATGACAGAAAGGTGCTTCAGTACATGAAACTGCCGGTCAGGAGTGAAGCTGGCATACTCAAAATCCGTAAAAACCAGAGGAATGGCCATAATCCAAGTTTTAACCGAAGTTCATGTTAAAATAGAAAAAAAAATTGAAGATGAATCAATTTTTATAGTTAATAAGTAATTGAGCTTATAGCGATTTAAATACCGGCCTTTGCAATCAGATTATATATGGCATTGGTGCCTTACTAATAAATTCTTACAGGAATTAATTGTTGCGATTAAAATGGAAGAGTAAAGAAAATAATTTGATATCTTACTTACTTTTTAAAATTGAAACAAAGATGATCACAGATCGCCTGTATTCTAAATAATCAATTAAATCCTTAATAATGGAACAAAATGAAATTCAGGAAAGAGTTAAAAAAGTTGTAGCAGAGGTTCTGGAGATGGAATTATCAGAAATTTCCGATGATGCAAACTTTATTTTCGACCTTGGTGCCGATTCCATGCAAAGTGTACAGCTGATAGCCGGATTTGAAGAAGAGTTTGATATAGAGATGGATGAAGATAAAGCCTTAGAAGTTCAGAACATTTCAGATGCTGTTGCTTTCATCGGGACATACTTATAATACTTAATAGAAATACGAAATCTCATGTCTGACAGAGCCAAGATTCACCAGAAAAATTTTCAGAAACTTTTCTACCCCGAATCAATAGCCATCATCGGAGCAAACAAGGTCAGTGGAACGGTACCCTATGATATCCTTAAGAATATCTTCGACGGACATTACAATGGTGCAATTTATCCTGTAAATCCAAGGCATTTGCATATTGCAGGCATCAGGGCCTACAAGTATGCAATAGATATTGAAGATTCTATCGACCTGGCAATTGTTGTCTTTCCAAGCTCTGTATGCCATATGGCGCTTGAACAATGCGGACAAAAAGGGATAAAAGCAGTAATCATTATTTCCGCAGGTTTTAAGGAAATGGGCGGTGCCGGAATTGAGCGGGAACAGCAATTGAAAGAAATCGCCAGGAAGTACGACATATCAATTATTGGCCCCAACTGTCTTGGTGTGATCAATACTGATCCTTCAGTCAGCCTAAATGCCTCATTTGCCCGCAGGATGCCCAATGAAGGGAACATTGGCTTCCTGTCCCAGAGCGGGGCCCTGTGTACAGCTGTTCTTGATTATGCGCAAGCCAAGAACATCGGCTTTTCAAAATTCATCAGTTTCGGAAATAAGGCCGGCATCTCTGAAATAGACCTCTTATACTACCTGGCTAAAGATGAGAAAACAAAAGTTATCCTTCTGTACCTGGAGGAGGTAAGTAACGGACCTGCTTTAATGCAAGCCTGCAAGTATGTTATTACTCAGCATGAAAAACCGGTATTGATCCTTAAATCAGGACGGACCCCTGCCGGTGCCAGAGCTGCTGCTTCCCATACCGGGTCCCTGGCCGGATCTGATGAAATTTGCGATGCAGCATTCAGACAGGCCGGTATTCTCAGGTGTGATAATATTGAAGAAATGTTCAATACTGCCATCGCTTTCGCATACCAACCGATCCCGGAATCGAATAAGATCGCCATTATTACCAATGCCGGCGGTCCGGGCGTACTGGCAACAGATGCCGCCATTAAAAACGGATTACAGCTGGCATCATTTTCTGAGAAAACAACAGCAGTTCTGAAAAAGAACCTTCCTGCAACGGCAAATATTAAGAACCCTGTTGATGTGATCGGTGATGCCCGTGCCGACAGGTATAATGTGGCCATCACTTCGGCTATCGCTGATCCGGATGTTGACGGGATATTTGTCATTCTCACCCCACAGTCCATGACCGATATTGATACAATTGCCAGGGAGGTTGTAAAAGTGGCCTATACCAGCACCAAGCCTGTCTATGCATCTTTCATGGGTGAATTGGATGTTAAGTCAGGAATCCAGATACTGCAAAACAATAAGATCCCGCATTATTCGCTACCTGAATACATGAGCGCTGCTTTCTCCAATGTGTTTAATTTCTCAAAACTCATTACGAAAAAATTTGAGGAACCTGTTATCTATAATGATATAAAAAAGGAAGAGGCTCACAGTATCATTGATTCAGCAAAGAAAAACGGTAAATCATACCTGTACGAAGCTGAAGCAGTGAAAGTGCTTGAAGCCTATAATTTACCGGTTGTTGCCAATGGAAATGCCCAGACTGAGAAAGAGGCTGTTCGGCTGGCTGATGAGATCGGGTATCCTGTGGTAATGAAGGTTATGTCAGATGCAATTGTGCATAAAGTTGATGTTAAAGGGGTAGTATTGAATATCAATTCAGAAGAGGAAGCCAGGCAGGCCTATCAATCCATCCATAAAAATGTAAAACGCCTGGCGCCTGAGGCCGTGATCAGCGGGATATTAGTCTCGAAGCAGGTTCAAAAAGGAGAAGAAGTTATTCTCGGAGTAAAAAGGGATCCCTCTTTCGGTGCAGTGATCATGTTTGGTCTAGGGGGAACCTACGTAGAGATATTCAAGGATGTAAGTTTCAGGGTGGCACCTGTCGACGGGAACTCAGCCCTGGAAATGATCCGCGAAATCAAGGCTTACAAAATATTAGCCGGTGCCAGGGGGCGGACACCAAAAGATATTGGAGCGATAACCGGGGCTATTCAACGCCTGAGCCAGCTGGCTCTTGATTGCCCGCAAATTCAGGAGCTTGATATTAATCCGCTGATCGTTCTTGATGAGAATCAGGGTTGTTTTATTGCCGATGCAAAGATCATGATCTGAACATTAATTTATTCATAGCCTGAACCATAAGTACAGATATGAGCTACAGAAAACTTACGCAGGATGAAATTTCAGTTCTGGAGAATCAGGGCTGCAGGTCATCTGACTGGACAGCCATCGAAGTTAAGGATGGGTTTAAGCATGGATCAATCCTGAACACAAGTTTTGAAGGGAAAGTATGCATTGGAAGGACCGGTAAAATACTGGAAATTGAAAAAGGCATTTCCAGTCCTTCAGGAATATCCAACAGCTCTATCAAAGATTGTGAAATTGGCGATGATGTCTATATCTCAAATGTATCCGGTCTGGTTGGTTACAATATTGGAAATGAAGCAGTAATCGAAAATGTTGGAACATTACAAGTCAACCGGGAAAATTCATTTGGTAACGGGACTGAAATAGAAATTCTTAATGAAGGCGGGGGAAGGGAAATTCCCATTTTCGACAGGCTGTCTTCGCAGATAGCCTATCTCTTTGCTACCTGCAGGCACGATGCCGGATTTATAAAAAGCCTTTCTGCTATAAGCGGTGATTATATTAAATCGAAATCTTCTGAAACCGGACAGATTGGAAAGGGTGCACGTATATCCAACACGAAGAAAATTTCCAACGTAATGATTGGAGATAATGCAATAGTAGCAGATGCCAGTTTATTAGAAAACGGGACTATCGCCAGTAAAGAAGATGTACCTGCCATTATAGGCGCAGATGTCATTTGTAAGAACTTCATCATACATACAGGCTCTACTGTTGATACCGGGGCAATACTGGATAATTGTTTTGTAGGACAGGGCGTGAAAATCGGGAAACAGTTTTCTGCCGAAAACAGTGCATTCTTTGCCAACAGCGAAGGATTCCACGGTGAAGCCGTATGTGTGTTCGGGGGACCCTATACCGTCACCCATCATAAATCAACTCTTCTGATCGCCGGGATGTACTCATTTTTTAATGCAGGCAGCGGAACCAACGCAAGCAACCACCTTTATAAACTGGGGCCTTTGCACCAGGGTATTATGGAAAGAGGCTGCAAAACCGGCTCCTTTTCCTATACACTCTGGCCCTGCCGTATCGGGTGCTTTACAGCGATAATCGGAAAACACTATTCGAACTTTGACACCTCGGAATTCCCTTTTTCTTATATCAATGAAGTGGACGGCAAGAGCTGGCTGACCCCGGCATTGAATCTCTTCACCGTTGGTACACGCCGTGACAGCGTCAAATGGCCGAAAAGGGATCGAAGGACCGATGATGAAAAGCTGGACCTTATTAATTTCAACCTG
Organism: uncultured Bacteroidaceae bacterium; assembly: GCA_964540005.1. Lineage (GTDB taxonomy): Bacteria > Bacteroidota > Bacteroidia > Bacteroidales > SM23-62 > CAZILN01. The sequence continues at coordinate 24,527 of CAZILN010000388.1, forward strand.
TTTAATCCCTATACTGTCGGTAAAATAGTTGCGGGTATCAAAGTGCTCAACGATCTGTACGAAAATACTCCTAAAGAGCGCCATAATGTGACTTACAAAGGGATTGGCATAAAGCGCCTGATGCTCAAGGCCAGCCGGAAATATTATGAGATAGCATTAAAGATCTATTTTGGCGAGCAGGTGATCAGCAGGCTCGAGAATTGTGAAGACCTGTCTTCTCTGGATAAAATCCGGTCAGGACTTTCAGTGAAATCTAAAGAAGGGAAAGGTTTATGGGTTGATGCAGCCGGAATGTTGTTGCCGCAGACCGCTTATAATGATCTGATTGATTCGGTGAAGAATAAAAAAATATCTTCCCTTCAAGAACTTGAAAATAAGTTGCAGTCCATTTTCAATAATTATGACGAGATGGAATGGGCCTGGTGCGCAGAACTTATCAGGGAAATAAAGGGTATAGATGTGCTAAGCATTGACAAAGAGCAGTTGGTTGTAATAATCAACCACTGGAAGACGAATTCTGAAAAGCTCAATAATATGATCCTGCAGGATGCTGAAAAAGAATTTGACAGCAGCAGCAGAATAGGATTCGGTCTCGACGGGGATGATTCTGTCAGGGACGCTGATTTTGAATCTGTACGTGGAACCATCGAAGCAAATTCCTTTGTAACCGGCCTTCAGGAAGAAAACAGGGTGAATTCAGCTAAGGCAGATGCTCTTTTAAATATGATCTCATCACTTTGATCTTGTCAGTTCGATCTTATCAGTATGATCTTAAAAGTAAATTATTATCAAGAAGATCATTAAAAACCAGAGGGTTCTGTCTGGTTGCTCACCAGTATGGATGCCGGTACTAATCTATTCTATGTGTGATTAGAAGCGGACCCCGATAAGGATTACATCATCTATCTGTTCCAGGTCCCCCTTCCATTCAGAGAAATGCTTCTCAAGAAGTTGTTTCTGGATATACAAAGATTCGTTCTGAATCGATAATAATAAATCTTTCAATGCTTTGGACTTGAACTTTTTACCATCTGTCCCCCCGAACTGGTCTGGATATCCGTCAGAGAATATATATATGGTATCTCCTTCTTCGACTTGTACTTTATTACTGGTATATGGCTGTTCCATATCTTCCATATAGCTTATAGGTATCCTGTCTGCCTTATATTCAATCAGCTCACCTTTCCTGACCAGGAATAATGGATTGTACGCACCCGCAAAATCCAGCTTCTTCTTTTTCATATCATAGACACACAGGGCTATATCCATCCCGTCTTTCTGTTCCTGCTCCTTTCCGGTCTGTTTCAAGGCTTTGATCACTTCTTTTCGCAGATCGAACAGGATGTTGCTAGCCGATATAACACCACGCTTATTCACAATCTCATCGAGAAAGGCTATACCCAGCATGCTCATGAATGCCCCAGGCACACCATGCCCTGTACAATCAGCTGCAGCAAAAACTATCTTGTAATCAAGCACAGTAGCCCAGTAGAAATCCCCACTAACTACGTCCCGTGGAAGGAACAGTATGAAATGTTCCGGCAGGTAACTGTCCAGAAACTCCCTTGATGGCAACATAGCTGCCTGGATACGGCTGGCGTAATTAATGCTGTCTGTTATTGCATCATAAGCAGCTTTTAATTCAACATGCCTGAGATGATAAATTTCCTTTTCCTTTTCTGATTTTTCAACAGCATAGGCGATCTGCTGTTCCTTCATACGGTTTTGCGTTTCGGCACTGTATACCTCTTCCCTGATCCGGTGAAATTCCATGTAATGTTCAAGAGATTTCCTGAGTTCACCCGTGGATTCATACAGTGCAGCAAAGGCCCGGTGTGTCTCATATTCCAGTGGCTTGGCATTCAAATCTTGTGACATTTTTAAAGATTCATCAAGATGCCTGCTTGCTTCCTCGATATCCCCTTCATTATACAGTATCCGTCCCGATCCCAGCAGGCATTGCAGCCTGCATCGTTTATCTACATCACCACAGCCTGTTTCCAGGTTTTTCCCATAATATTCCAGGGCATTTTTCATATCGCCCATTTCCTCATAGGCACTGGCCATACCCAGGTAGGTCCACGGTAGGGCAGTCAGCTGTCCGGTTTCCTTTCGTATCCTCAGGCTCTCTTCATAATGCTTCAGTGCCTTATGATATTCCTTTTTTAGGGTATAAATCCTTGCTATCCGGTTATAGGATGAAGCTGCCGCCTTGAGATCACCCATTTTTTCACGGATGCTGAGGCTATCCTGGTACGATCTCAGGGCATTATCATAATCATTTAACCTGCTGTATATCAATCCAATTACACTAAGAACATCCCCCTCCCCTTCCTGGTATTCCATATCCCGGGCAGCCTGGAGGGCTTGCTGACAATAATTCAGGCCGGTTTCATAGTCCCCGAAACTTTCATATATATTTCCGAGGAAAGTGAGAGTCACGGGGTAGCCTTTTTCATCCTGCTGAGTATTGAAATACTTCCTTGCCTGTAGCAGCAGTTCAAGGGCCTGCTTGTTCTCTGACCTGAGGAAATGGCCTATGGCCAGGTACAAGCGGGCATATGCCAGCCCATTAGGATACTGCTCATTTTCAGCCAGTTCCAATGCCTTGCGGCTGTATTCCATTGATTGGCCTACATTGGTATACCTCAGTTCCCAGGCCTGTTTGTTCAGGGTATCGATAGCCTTGAAGGGATCAGGATTGGATCTGAGTAGCTCTTCGATATTATGATTGGGCTCTGGCATGGGTTATGGAAAATTAAGTATCTTTAAAGTATATCACAAATAATATTCAGGAAACTTTTGGATATGAAGCCCTATCATAAGGTACTGGGGATTTCGATAATCGTGCTTCTGGCAGGCATAGTAGTTTTTGTTTCAATAGCCTACCGCACTGATCAGTTGTTCTTTATTGTTGCTTCCATAATATTACTCGCTCTTGCAAGTATCACAACATTGATGTTGTTGTTTTCCTATAAGAACAGGTTGCTCAGGAGGCTATTCCTGTTCGGAATGCCGGTATGCCTGTTACTATATTGTTTTGGATATTTTCTAAGAATCCCGGAGATACCCGTTCTTTCATTTGGTTTTTTGATCTATTTCGTCGGTATTAACCTGGTTTTACATTTCATGAGGTTCGATCTGAATCTTATAATAGTTACCTTTTTAATAATCCTGGGTATGATGTTCAAACGTTATCATTTTGTAGGAGGAGGTGTGATACTGACAATTGCATCCTTTTTGATTGCTTTTTTTTCTGTAGTCAATGCTGTCAGGGCCTTCAGGTCAAAAGATAACAGGTACCTTTCAGTGGTCATATTCTCATGCTGCCTGGTACTGGCAATACAGAGCATGGCCTTTCTCTGGAAGATACAGCACATGCCAGGGGCGGGCATACTTACACAAATTGGTCTGCCTTTATTCATAATTGCCACATTAATCATTCTGCTGACCCTGCCCGGTTCCAACTTTATCGAATGGACCCGTAACCAGAAGAAAATTCTCCTGCGGGGATTACTGATACCCTGGCTTTTCTTTATGTATATTGTGGCTGTCGCACTTTTTTCTCCGAGGCAGTTTGATATTTTCTTCTTCTTAAGAAGTCAGCAGCAGGAACAGGTACATTTTTATATGGAGGATTACCCGGTTGAAAACCGGAACGGACTGGAATAGAATCATTTATCAGAAAGGATGGAGCCATTCATCCGCCTCATGCGTCAGCTTGCCAAAAATCTTTTCTTCAGAGACCAACCTGATTATTTCCCGAACACTGACCGGGTAAAGGATTAATTGCTTACCCCTCATATAAAGCAGATAATTTCCGTCAGGCGAAAAGACAGGTCTTGAACCGGTCAGGACTTTCAGGGTCAGGAGATCTGCAGATGTAATGATTATCTGATCCATACCGGACATTGTATAGGCAGTTGTTCCGTCCATGGGGTTATAATCTAAATACCTGACCGGGATGAACTCCTTCCAGCGCTGATATCCGCCAACTATATCATTGTATTCATCCTGCACAAACTTATTTTTAATTAATCCACGTGATAAAAAATGGTAGCCCCCTTCAAACAATAATGTTTGATTATATGCAAAATCATTCATGGATGAACCTTCAGTTTGTGCTGAAGGCATAAGACTGTCTGTGGAATAGGCGGTAATCCTGATTAATGCTTCATCCCCGGTGAATTCCGCTGCACAGATCCTGTTCTGCTTATAATACAGCCATCCAGTCCGGGGTTTTATGTAAAAAACTTCTTCCCCGTTCAGGTCCCGGATGGAAACAGTACTGTCATCAGAAGCCGTCAGTATGTACTTACTGTTGGCTGAGAAAGTACATGATCGTACCGGTTCAGAATGGCCGGTGATAGTATTATACTCCCCGAAATAACCGGTGTTCCTGTTAAGGTTCCAGACAATCACCGTTTTGTCATCGGATGCACTGGATATAAACCTGCCGTCAGGTGAAAATGAAATATAATTCATCCTTCCGGAATGATCTCCCAGTCGTTGGTATTCCTGCCCATTAAGTTCATAAATAATAATACCATTATCCGGTCCGGCTACAGCCAGGTACCGGTTATCGGTTGAAAAAGCCACAAGGCTCTTATTCCAGACCATATTTATGGCTACCTTAAAATCGAATGCCTTATCTCCGTTTATATTCCAGAGAGTCCCTGTACTGTCGGAATGCACCGCAGCCAGGTAATCATTATTGCCGGACAGTGATAAAGCAAGGACGCTCGACCCGTATCCTTCTATACTCAAAAGGTTCTTTCCATAGATATCCCATACCCTGATGGAATGATCCTCCAGCCATCCGTAGATCAGGTTCCCATCCCGGGAGAAGGTAGCATTAGCTATTTCTGCATCACAGGGTTCAAAGTCAAATATCCGTTTATACGGATCGAAATAATTGTCGGTAAGGGAATCATAATATGGTCCATGATCGAGCATTTCATTAAATACCTTGAGAATGGCAAAGTGTGATATGGATGAGCTTGTATCCCTCCAATATGCATCCACAGCCGTCCTGAAGGCCAGTTCAGGTGCTATTTCCGACTGAAGGAGGGACTTGGCTACTCTCTCAGTTTTTCTTGTTTCAGTGGTGGACCGGTAATAATAATATCCAATTGCTGCAACCACCATGATGAATCCGGCCAGGGAGATCCTGAGTATGGTATTGAATTGTCTCCGCTTTGCCTGGATGGCATTTTTACTCAGCTCAACGAATTCCTGCAGTTCCCCTTCCAGGTAAAGCCTGTCCTTGTATACCTGCAGGTATTTCAGGTCTTTCTCTGAAAGCAGGATCTTACGTTTCTCATAGGTCTGCCGGGCATTCTCTATGAACTGCCTTACCTCCAGCAGTTCTTTTTCAACCAGGGTGATCTTCTCGTAGATCTTGGCCGCCAGGCTATCGTGCCGCAGTTCATACCGCTTGTTCTCGTCCTTGTCACGGAGTATCCTTAAGTTTACAAAACGCTGGATCAATTCTTTAAGCTTATCTTCTCCTATGTCCTTACCTAGCGTCCGGGAGAAATCCCGGATCTCCTCCTCTGTTACCTGCTTTTTTGTCCCCTGCATGGAAACAAATGCTTTCAGGATGGTCAACCCTGTATCCGGCTCATCCAGTTGCCTGATCTGCTCCTCCAGGAAACTGCCCAGCAGGTCCGATACGTCACCAGCCTTATCAAGCAGGAGTTTGTCAAACCTGAGTTCCTGGGTTACCATTCCGGTTTCTTCTGTGCCTGCAACAGTTACCGTGTTACTGGTTTCAGTTATGCCACTCCTTAAACCTGGTTCGGCTTGCTGTGCTAACCCGTATATCTTATCCAGGAATACCTGCAGATAGGTGAGTTCTATTTCATTGCCTTCCGGGTTGAGTTTATCGAGGAGGGCTTCCGGTAAACCTGCCTCTACAATAATGTTATGTACACTGCATGGACCTTCAATGGCCTGTATGGCATGTTGACGGGTCATTTTTTCAACACGCATTCGGTTTGCCAGGAACTCAGGAATAACACTTTCAAATTCAGTGACCCATGCAAGGTATTCTTCACGAATGGAAAAAAGAAATTTGCACTGGACATCAGCATCAATGACTTCCTCAACCATTCCAATGAATTCTTTACGTTCCCTGCGGTCACCAAATATGAACAGCTCCTCAAACTGGTCGAAGATCAGGTAAATCGGCTTGAAATGATCCAGGTAAATGGACTGCAGTGCTGCAGTCAGTGAAGGTTTGTTCTTCTTTGATCCACCCGAGTTGTTCGATATGGGAGTAAGTGTAAGCTTGTTTATCTCGGTCCAAATGCTCTTTACTATATCCGGTCCCCTCCTGATACTGACTGGCAGCCAGTCACTGTCTTCGAACTTGTTTGCCAGTCCGCAGTTGATCAGTGAGGTCTTTCCTGTTCCCGAAATTCCATATATCAGCAGAATTTTACTGCTGAATATTTTCTGGTACACTTCCTCTATTTCAAGGTCCCGGCCGAAGAAGATCTCCCGGTCTTCATGGGTATAAGAGTCGAGGAATTTGAAGGGAGTGTTCATTTGCTAAATATAAGTATTTTGATGTGCTACTCTTCCAGATACTCCCTTACTTTTTCAAAATTGGGATGGTTAATGCCAGCGCTTTCAAGTTCAATTATTTTGTTAAGTATATAGTCTTTAAAATTCTCGATCCCTACACTCCTGTCTTTATATGCGTCAATTATGGAAATAGCATCCCTGTATTGATCATTGAGCAGGTATGCCAGTGCCAGCTTTGTATAAATAATATTCTCTTCTTTCAGCTCAATGCCTCTTTTAGCATTTTCTACTGCTTTACTTATCTTTCCTGTAAACAATTGTTCATGTGCAAGATTATTATAGGTTGAACTGGCATGGTCCCTTATTTTCCTGTCAGAGTTGTTCTCAAGCAATTTCTCAATCAGTACAACAGCCAGGGAATAATATTCATCCGCTATCCGGTGATCAATGCTTCTTTCAGCCTTGTTATGATAATATCTTTCTTTTTCCCGGAGGTCTGATAAGTTTAACCTGCTCACCATTTCATTAAATACTCTGTCAAGCTTATGTTCAATACTATCAGTTGGTTCGATTATTTGAAGGTGAATCAGATTCTCAACGAGACTGCTTAAGTTCTCGTTTGTGTAATCTATTACCAGAAGTTTCTCGTAAAAAATGTTTGCCATATTGGCAAATTCAACTTTTTGTGTATTACTAAATGATTCCATCAATAATTCATGGTAGAACTTTGCAGCTTCCTTCAAGATATTGATATTAGATGAACCTAATATTAAAGTAAAAATATTATCCAGTTTTTCAGCGTTATTATCCTGGTTTTCATCATACTGGATTAATCTTGTAAGAACACTGGCCTGGTTTATAAGATTAGATTCACGGTAATGGCTTTCCTGCAGTTTATCATATATTTCATTTGATTTTATCAAACAATCCTTGATTTCGATAATTGAGTTTGAGGATATGGCTCTATCCAGATAATATGTTGCTGCTTCTACCAGATCTTCTTCGGTTTCCAGAAGCAAGATATCCTCATATTCAATTAACTCAAACTGCAACTTTTGATATAAGCTTAATGATTCATAATTCCCGGATTCCTGGAAATTACCAAGTGGAGTTTTCAAATTAAATAACGACACATAACCATCACTATGGCCCGCAATTACATTGCTGCCATTGGGATTATAATCTAACCCCCAGATATAACCCAACTTAGTATTCCTGTCACTGCTGTTGTCAGAAAATCTTTTTATACGATTACCGTGTTTATCAAATAAATACAAATCCTTCACATGGCTGCACAGGATTTGATTTCCATCCGGTGAGGCAGCTATTATTGTTGCACCATACGCATTTTCTGTATATCTGATGACATTTTCCATCATATTACCATAGATATCGAATGTATAAATAGATTCACTGCCCATTTCGTTCAGCATAATGGTTTTCCCGTCCGGTAGAAGTTCAAATGAATAAATATACCTGCCATTTGGACTCCCAAATTTCCTGATCAGATTTCCTTCAAGATCCCAGATATATACATTCCGGCCTGCAGAGCTTATGATGCTGTTACCATCCGGTAAAAATGCTGTGCCATGAACATCCCCGGAATGCCCCTGAAAAACTTTTAATTGTTTTCCTTCAGTGTTCCACAATCTTGCAGTTCCATCATCTGATCCTGTAATAATTAACTTATTCTCAGGTGAATAATCTATAGATCCTATAGCGCTTTCATGACCCCGAAATTCAATTATACTCTCACCGGAAATATCCCACCATCTAGCAGTATTATCAAGAGAACCTGTAAATATACTCTTCCCGTCAGGTGAAAATGCCAGGGCAAGAATTTCTGATTTATGACCCTGATAAGTAATAAGCTTGTTCCCCTGTAAATCCCATAGACAGGCTGTCCCATCAGCAGATCCGGTTAGAAAATTATTGCCATCCGGAGAATATGCTATCCTGTTCACTGCTTGTTCATGTGCCTTCCAGTATTGGCGAGATTCACCGGACACATCCCAGATTCTGGCAGTATTATCCAATGATCCCGATAACAAATAATGTCCATCTGATGAGAAGGCAAGCGAGCTGATGGCGGCTTTATGTCCTTTGTATTCCTGGATAATTTTTGCATCCAGGGTCATCATCAATATTTCTCCATCTTCTGTCCCAATGACAATTTTTTCTCCATCCGGAGTAAATGTAAGAGACGTGAACTTTTGTTGAAAAGGTCCTATAGTAACTTCACGTCTTCCACTAATATTCCAAATGCGTAAATTCCTGTCTGTTGATCCGGTAATTATTCTTTGTCCATCAGGAGAGAAAGCTATTGCCTGAATATCATTTTCTACATAGGAACCATCCTCTAAATAACATATGGTCTCTCCTGCCTTAAAGTCTTGCTCTCCATTTCTTTTAAAATCAAATAACTTAAAATGATTTGAGGAAAATGCAATAAAAAGATAATCCCCATCAGGTGAAAATCCAACATTTGTCACCGGGTCTGATGAAATAAGCGATGAAAATGTGCCATTAGCATACCAAATCCGAGTCTGAAGATCCTCAGAACCAGTTACATAATCCCCAAGCGGAGACATTCCAACTGTTGTTACGCTCCCCTCATGCCCAGTAAATTTCCTGATCATCTGACCCGACAGATCCCACACACAGGCCGTTTTATCTCTTGATCCGGTCAGAAAGTATTTCCCATCTGCTGAAAACTTAACTGAAGTTACTTCAGCTGAATGTGATTTAATCTCTAAAAGCCTTTGTCCGTTTAAATCCCACAAACAGGCTGTATTATCATTTGATCCGGTCAGTATTGTTTTGCCATCAGGAGAAATGTCAGCAGAATTAACGGGATACCTGTGTCTGGCTACTGTCTTATAAAAATTGTTTTCACTGTATATCTGCTGAATAGTACCTCTGGCGTGATCATTATCATCCAGTTCAAGGGAATATTCTGCCAATCGAATTGCTAATGTCGGATCTTCTTCAGAGATCGAGGGAACCTGGATCAACAGATTGCCGGCTTTGGCTTTACGGTAATTCCGGGTTGCAATCTGCCGTTCAATTTCAGCCTGTTCCTTAGCTGTTTCAGCTTCTTCCTTCTGGTTCTCTGCCTCTAATTTCAAAGCCATGGCCAGGATTTCATTTTTCTCAGCTTTGAGTTGATGCGCCAGCGCCTGCTTCCTGGCATTCTCTGCTTCATCATTTGCATTAATCGCTTCCTGCCGTTGCTCCACTGCTATCTGTTCGTTCTCTTCTGCTTTTCTCCTTTCATTAACCGCCTCCTCTCTCGCTTTTTCTGTTTCCTCTTTCGCCTCTATAGCAGCATTTCTTTGCTCTAATGCAAGGATCCTTAGTTTAACAGCTTTCCCTCTTTCGTTAAGTGCCCATATTGAAAATCCGGATAAAATTGCGATCAATGCTATTGCCAGGACTGTTATGATCTGCCTCCTCCTTCTCTTTGCCTTATGTACCTCACGCTTGCTGGTTTCAATGAACCTGTTTATTCCGGGATTCAGGAACAGCTTCTTTTCATAAGGGGCTATGTATTCCAGGTCATCAATTCCTAAAAGCTTATTCCTTTTTTCGTAGTTATTATAAGCATTATCCAGGAATTGTCTTATTTCCAGCAATTCCTTTTCATAAAGAGTGATCTTCTCATAAATCTTGGTAGCCAGGCTGTCATGCCTTAATTCATACCTGCCGCTTTCATCTTTATCTCTCAGGATGCGCAGGTTGATGAACTTCTGGATCAGGGAATTCAGATCTTCTTCAGAAATAGCCTTGCCTAATGTGGCAGCAAAATCAGTAATATCCAGGTAGGTTACCTGCCGCTTGGTACCTCTGACAGATACAAAAGATTTCAGGATGACCAGTCCGGTTTCAGGATCATTTAACTGATTGATCTGCTCATCCAGGAAGGAACCCAGAAGGTCTGATACGTCCCCGATCTCCGACAGCAGTTTACTTGAGAAAACAGGTTTTTCTTTATCCTTATCAGTGGCAAGGTGATACAGCTTGTCCAGTAAAACCTGAAGGTAGGTTAGTTCAACTTCGGTGCTTTCAGGACTGAGTTTACCAAGTATATTCTCTGCCAGGCCTTCTTCAACTTCGATGCCATGAAATTTACAGGGCTCTTCGATCACCTGCATGGCATTGTGCCAGGTCATTCTTTCAATCCTGATCCTGTTAGTCAGGAAAGTCGGGATCTCCCGTTCAAATTCAATGGCCCCGGCCAGGGATTCTTCCCTCATTACGAACAGCAACTTGCACTGCACATCTGAATCTATGATATTCTTTATTTCTTTAATGAATTCCTGTCGTTCTTCCCTGTTTCCGAATATAAATACCTCTTCAAATTGATCAAAGATCAGGTAGATGGGTTTGAAGTGATCAAGGTAAAGGGATTGGAGCTGCTTAATGATAGACTGGCTTCCCTTGATCGGAGTTATTGCTGACTTGGAGATTCCTGCTTTGAGGCTCGTGGTGATATCATTTCCTCTCCTAATATTGATTGGCAACCAGTCGGAATCTTGAAATTTATTGGCCAGTCCACACTCAATTAGTGAAGTCTTGCCTGTTCCTGAAACTCCGCAAACCAGTAGTAATTTATTCCCGAAGACTTTCTGATAAAGCTCTTCAATCTCGTCATCCCTTCCAAAGAAAATGTCCTTGTCTTCTTTGGTGTAAGCATCGAGGAACTTGAATGGCGATGGCATAGCTCTTGGACAGGTTTAGTTATTTCAGGCTTCAACTGCCGATCCTGCGGGCGCAATGGTACTCAGCAACTCCTTGAATTCTTCAACAAGCTGGTTATAATTACTGAGTGTCCTGAGATCACACTTCTCCGTCACTTCTGTCCCTACATACATTAAATGATCACCCCTGAACTTCGTATAGAGGAATATGTCTTTTTTGATCCCAAACTTCTCCTTTGTATCAAGTATTTCCGAATGCGTATCAATGATCAGCGGGGACAGGTTCAAGTATTCCTCAATTGATTTGATTGTTTTCATAAGTAGTACCGAGTTACTCTCGGAAAACACGGATTCTTCAATTTCTTTTGCAGCAAAATCTGAATCAGCGCTGTTAAGCAGATCAATGGTATGCTGGAACCGTGCATCGCGGTTTTTATGTTTCTGCACCTTTATCTCGCGTACTGAAACAAGTTTGTATTTGGCAAAGAAAGCTATCTTCATAAGGATGAACATGAGTTTTTCTTCATATTCAACACATCTTTTCTGGATCTCTTCTTCTGTCAGGTTGATCTGGTAATGTCCGATCTCGTTCCGTTCCGGCACCCAGAAATCAAGCGCTGCATAAAACTGCTTATCAAAATTTTCACCCATTTCAGGCATGAACCATTCAACTTCGCTTTTACTGTATAAATTACCTACGGCCCTGATCAGCCAGGTAAAATTTCCTAAACTCAATACCATCAATCTACTCTCAATTTCCTTGGATATGTTTTCTGGAACTTTGACCTTTTTAAGAAGCACATCCTGGGTAAGCTGTGAGAGCATAACAAATGACACGAACTGCATAGTCCGTTCAATCGTCTTGAAGATCTGGTCAAGACGCATCCTGCTGAGGTCTCTCATTGAAGCCGAGAACAACCTTCGCAATTCCACACCAAAGGGCCATGGATAATTCTTAATGATCTGGTCGCCCAGTATTCTGAAATCCACTACATCATCTTCTTCATCTTCATCCATCATTGTGAATTTGGACAGGGTTGGGCGGTACTTCAGCATTTCCTGAAATACTTGCCTGATGAGTTCTTCATTGATTTGTGCCATGGTTCAAGGTTTAGAAAGTATAGGTTAAAATACTAAAAAATTAAAAGCGTGCCAAATAGAGGTGTTAAGTTTGATTTTCTACTATCCCTGATATATAGATATGGACGGATTCCATCTTTCTGAAATCTGCCTGTCGAAGTCTGCCTGAATCTTGTTAGATTTATGGAAGAAATCCATGCCTATCTCATGGAAGATTATCAACCCGTAACCGGGAAGACATATACCCTTTTTGGAGAGACTGATTCCACTGATCAATACTATTCAGTTGTCAGCCAGTTATGTGATGTGCTGCTGCTGGAATACAACATGGATGAAACACAGCTGCTGAACTATATCAGGGTATTCAGTGAGAAAAAACAACTGCTCAGGAAGGTTGCCCGGAAAAAGAAAGAGATAAGCTTTTTATCCGGGATTTTATCTGCAGCCTCTTCACAACTGGCATCATATACTCCTGATATTGAACAGGCGATCAGATCATTTCCTTCATACACGATTATTACGGACAGGCGGATCCTGACTACCAGGGAACAGTACTATTTGTATATAATTGAAATTGAACTGGTTAACCGTCTGTATAAAAAGAAGTTCCTGCAGGCCAACTACAAGATAGCCCTCCTGCCCCACTGCCTGACTGAGGACAGGGCTGCCTGTAAAACAGAAGCGGATGAGATTGATTATGTGTGCATGGCATGCAGAAAGACCTGTTACCTGAACAGGATCAGCAGCCTGTTGAAGGGACATGATATAGATCCTTACATCTGGAGGCAGGCAAGTCTCAGGAAATTATTCCGGAAACTGATCTATAAGCATGGCAGCATTGGAGTTCTGGGAGTTGCCTGTATTGTGGAACTGGCCTGGGGAATGAGGTTGTGCCTGAAGGGAGGTATCCCTGTTATCGGCCTGGCCCTGAATGCCAATCGCTGCAGGAGGTGGATGGGGAATTTTTATGACAACTCCATAGATTTAACAGAACTTGAAAAACTGGTCTCCGGGAGCACCGGATGATTTATGAATACTGCGGAATAATATGTATTTTCAAGGCCGTAAATCCTATGCTGAATGAAGCAACTAATAAATCTCGCCTTCTCATTTTTCATCCTTATTTTCTTTGTTTTGCCTGATCTCAATTCTCAGGCTGTTGATTTTACGGCTACCCAGGCTGAAGTGGATTTCTCTGTGCATCTCAGGGACTGGGACGGTTTCGGTTTCAATTATGTAGAGACTGCGCAGACTATGGACTATGCCACCGATCCCCAGGATTACGGTGGATTCAGCTTATACTATGAAACCCCGGCTGTTTCTGTTACCACTTTCTTTGGTCAGTAATATTTATAATCATAATCCTTCAACAACAATGAAAATCCTTCTTACAGCAATCATCCATCTGGGTATATTCCTGACTCTGCCGGCCCAGCAAACCGAAACCCTTTATCTTTCCGGGACCGGAAATGATGATACAAAGAGCTGGGAGTTTTTCTGTACTAATGGGCATCAGAGTGGTGCATGGACCAGTATACAGGTTCCTTCCTGCTGGGAACTGCAGGGATTCGGGACCTATAATTACGGACACGCTGAGAACAATCTGGAAGAAAAGGGTCTGTATAAGAAGACATTTTTCGCACCTCGATCATGGGAAGAGAAAAATGTCACTATTGTATTTGAAGGGGTAATGACGGATGCAGAGGTCAGGATCAGCGGTGAACCAGCCGGTCCGGTCCACCAGGGTGCCTTTTACCGTTTTCAGTACGATATCAGCAAGCTTCTGACATATGGTGACAGCAACCTGCTTGAAGTAACTGTTTCAAAGATGTCATCCAATCCCCTGGTCAATGAAGCCGAAAGAAAAGCCGATTACTGGGTCTTCGGGGGTATTTTCAGACCGGTCTACCTGACGATCAAACCGGAAAACCATATCCGGCGGGTCGCCATCGATGCCAGGGCCGACGGATCCTTCACAGTGGACGTATTTCATACACTCAATACCAACAACATTTCAGTCAGTGCACAGATTACAGACATGAATGGTACACCCCTGGGCAATGCTGTTAGTGCCTTTGCCGGTAAGAAGCAGGAAAAGACAGGCCTGCATACCCGGATTGACAAGCCCGAGCTTTGGAGCCCGGAAGCACCCAATCTGTACATGGCCGAAATAAGCCTGAGCAGTAAGGGGCAGGTCATTCACACTGTCTATGAACGCTTTGGTTTCCGGACGATAGAACTCCGCAGACGCGACGGGCTATACCTCAATGGCTCCAGGATCATGTTCAAAGGAGTCAACCGCCACACTTTCTGGCCGGAGTCAGGACGTACTACCAGCAAAGAGTTGAGCATCAAAGATGTGTTGCTAATCAAAGAGATGAATATGAATGCCGTCCGTATGTCACATTACCCTCCCGATGTTCATTTCCTGGATGCCTGTGATTCACTGGGATTGATGGTGCTCGACGAACTGGCCGGCTGGCAGAGACCGCCCTACGATACAGAAACAGGAAAAAAACTTGTAAGGGAAATGATCACCCGTGATGTCAATCACCCCTGCATCGTATTGTGGGACAACGGGAATGAAGGAGGCTGGAACAGGGAGCTTGACGGGGAATTTGGGAAATACGACAAACAGGGCCGGCATGTGATACATCCCTGGGAAATCTTTGACGGAACGGATACCCAGCACTATAAACCTTATTACTACGGGAACGGTACCCTTTACCAGGGAAAAGAGGTTTTCTTTCCTACTGAGTTTCTGCACGGACTTTATGATGGCGGACACGGGGCGGGACTGGAAGATCACTGGATGCTGATGCTGAATAACCGCTTATCTGCCGGCATGTTCCTCTGGTGCCTTGTAGATGAGGGTGTTGTGCGAACGGATAAGAATGGCTGGATCGATACAGATTCCAACGCTGCACCGGATGGCATACTCGGCCCATACCGTGAAAAGGAAGGCAGCTTTTATACCGTAAAAGAGATATGGTCACCGGTGTACATTGCCATGGAGCACCTGCCCCTTGAATTCAACGGAACCATGGATCTATCCAACAGGTATATGTTTACCAGTCTGGCGGATTGCGGTTTTGAACGGACCCTGGTACGGTTCAATACTCCGTTTATTTCAGAAGGTAAGTATTCGGAAACTGATACAAAACAGTTGTCAGCTCCTGACATCCTGCCCGGTGAAAAAGGCAAACTGCTGCTTGAACTGCCCGCGGACTGGAAATCATACGATGCACTTTACCTGAAGGCCACTGCGCCGGATGGAACAGAAATTTTTACCTGGTCGTGGCCCCTGAGGTCCCATGAAGAAATTGCCCTTTCGAGCATGATGAATATCAGTAAATATCCTATATCAGTTGATGAGTCGGAGAATACCCTGGAGATATCAGTATATAACCTGAATCTCAAATTCGAAAAACAGAACGGCAGACTGTTGTCTGTTATTAGAAAGGACACCCTCATTCCCTTATCAGGGGGGCCACAGATTTTCTCTACCACCGACATTACAGCAAAGGGCATGGAACACTTCAGAAAGGGAGAGAACTATGTGATCAGGCAGGTTTTTGAGAATGAGCTCAACCAGGTCTCATGGACCATACGCCCAGACGGATGGCTGGTGCTGGATTACCAGTACCAGCTAAACGGGGAATTCGATTACGCAGGTATCGGCTTCAACTTTCCTGAAGACCAGGTCACGGGGGCGCGTTTCCTGGGAGAAGGGCCTTACCGGGTATGGAAAAACCGGCTGAAAGGCACCCGCCTGGATGTATGGGATAAAGAGTATAACAATACCGTTACAGGTGAATCATGGGATTATCCTGAATTCAAGGGATATTACTCAGATCCGTACTGGGTCTGGATCGAAACTACCGGTATGCCTGTCCTGATTATCAACGAATCTGAACAAACTTACCTGCACCTCTTTACCCCCGACCCCCCGCAGGGAGCATACAATGACAATAACATCCCTCCTTTCCCCCAAACGGATATTTCCATTATGCATGCCATCAGTCCCATAGGGACAAAATTCCGCAGGGCCGATGAACATGGCCCGCAGGGACAAAAAAATATGTTCTATCCCTATGGGATGAATTCGGTAAAATCCGGAAGACTGTATATATTCTTTGGAAATCCCCTGAAGTAATAGTATACTTTTCTTTGTCTTGATACAAAGAAAAGTAACCTTTAGATTTGGATCAAAAAGCAGCAAGATTGACTACTCTTCCACAATCAATTTCTTGATGCGTTCGATCTGCTTCTGTTTGTTGACCTCGCGCAAGCTGCGGGCCGTTTCAGTGAAGTAGGAATGGATGGTAATAAATTTAACCTGAAGCTTGTTCCAGTCATTAAAGGTGCCGATCTTGTCCTGTTCCTTTAATTCCTTATACAGGGTGTTGGATACAGGGATCATGTCGGACCTCCCAAGGTAATCCAGGTCGGAATCACAAATGATTTTCTGCAGGAGATCTTCAGGCTGGGGTGGCATCTGGGTGGCCATGATGATGTCACATATTTTCCCGATTTCCTCCGGGGTGTACCCGTATTTGGGAAGGTAATCCTTGGCCAGGTCGCAACCGAATTTCTCGTGATTATCGTATCCTATGGTATGCCCGGCATCATGAAACAGACCGGCAGTTTTCAGAAGCAGGATCTCATCATCGCTGCAGCCTTCCGCCCAGCCTATCAGCTCCACTTCGGTGACCACATCAACCGTATGCTTTACATTATGATAATAAAGGTAATCAGGCAGTTCCTTCTCAAGCTTATCAAGTATCAATTCCTGCAGATCAGTAAACTGGATCAGTTTAAACTTGGTGTCAAACATCTCATTGGGCTCCAGTCCCTCCCCGTTCTTACTGAACTCCGGCCTCAGTCCTTTCACTACAAACATCTCAAGATCACCCTTATATTTAACCGGAAGCTTGCCGTAATAATCACTCACAAAGAATTCCTTGACCAGTTCGGAGGTCATGATTGATATCAGGATCTTCCCGACGTCCCCAGAAGATTCCATACGGGTGGCAATATTTACTGTATCCCCTTTGATATCGTAAGATACTTTTTTCTTTCCGCCAATAACGGTGGCGGTAACCGGACCGGTATGTATCCCCATCTTAAGGTCCCATATCTGCTCACCTTTATGAATCTCTGCCTGGTGCTTCTCAAGGAATTGCTGCATCTCGAGTGCCGCCAGCACCACCTGTATAGGGTTAGTGATGTTTTTCACAGGAATACCGCCGGCACACATATAGGAATCCCCTATCGTTTTAATCTTCTGTATATTATACTTCTTCATAATGGAGTCAAAGTGAAAAAGGATAACATCCAGTTCATCCATCAGGGCCCCGGTATCCATATCATCGCTCAACCTGCTGAAACCATGAATGTTGGCGAACAGGACTGTCGCCATCTTGAATTTAAGGGAACTGGGGCGTTCCTCTTCACGCTCCTCAACCACTGCGCCCTTCTTCTTAAGCTCCGCCAGCATATCCTTCAGGCGGTCAACCTGCTCAGATAACTTCTCGTTCTCCTTGTTCAGTTTCTCATGCTGCTCAATAAGTTCCTGGTTCTGCTTTACCAGTTTCTGTATCCGCTTGAGTAACTCATCATGTTTCTGCTGGGCCATTCCCGGGTCTTATGAAAGGATAAATACTACTTAGAATTCAGTATTAAAGTAATAAAAGTAAATAATACTTGAAAATAAATGCAATTTTTTCCTTATTGCAGGGGAATTTATAATTAATTTTCATAGCTGATTATTCAGGTATCCGGTGATCTCCGGACTGCTTTCAGTAAATGAATTTATTATAGCACCTTATGAAAACAAAAATAATTGCAATACTATTTACAATATGTATCTGCATGCCGGGAGCGGCTCAGAAAAAAGACCAGCAGTTTACTATTGTCTTCTATAATGTTGAGAACCTGTTTGATATCATGGATGCACCCGGTAAAGATGATGATGAATTCACCCCTGGTGGAGAGAAAAAGTGGAGCCAGGACAGGTATGAAAAAAAACTGGATGACCTGGCTATCGTACTGAGTTCAGTGAATGAGAATGAACTGCCAGAAATAATCGGGTTGTGCGAAGTGGAGAATAAAAAAGTCCTGGAAGATCTTATTGATAATCGCAAATTGCGCAGGGGCGGTTACAGGATCGTACACGAGGAAAGCCAGGACGTCCGGGGCATTGACGTCGCCCTGCTTTACCGGGAGGATCTTTTCAAGCTTACTGATCACCAGTCAATATCCGTTACATTTCCTTTTGATTCCTCTGAGACTACAAGGGATATTCTGCATGTAACAGGAACAGCCGACAACAGGGAGACCCTGCATTTTTTTGTGAATCACTGGCCCAGCAGGCTGGAGGGTGAAAGAGAAACCCAGGCTAAACGAATATATGCAGCTGTTGCTTTACGAAAAGCTGTCGACGGGGTGCTGAATAAGGATGCTGACTCAAAACTGATTATTATGGGGGATTTCAATGACGAACCCACCAACCGGAGCATCTTCGAAATGCTGTATGCCAACAACAAGAAAAAGAATCCGTCCCCACGCGAATTATACAACCTGATGTTCGAGTTACATAACAATGATATGATGAATGATACCGGGACCTACAACTACCGGGGGAAGTGGAGCATGTACGACCAGATCATTGTTTCTCAGCAGCTGTTGATGGACAGGCAGGGATACCATACTGACTATGATGGTGGTAAGATATTTAAACAGGAATGGATGCTGTATTACGATGAGAATATACTGGAGAATGTACCCAACCGGACTTACGGGGGTAATGTATACTACGGCGGTTACAGCGATCACCTGCCGGTATACATGATACTGAGAAGGAACTGATTTTGACATTCAAACTGACATCTGAATTTACTCCAACCGGGGACCAGCCGGAAGCTATTCAACAGCTTTCCGACGGGATCCTGGCTGGCGATAAACACCAGACCCTCCTGGGGGTAACGGGTTCGGGGAAGACCTTTACCATGGCCAATGTTATCCGGAATATCGAAAAACCGACTCTGATACTCAGCCATAACAAAACATTAGCGGCCCAGCTCTACGGAGAATTCAAACAGTTCTTTCCTGAAAATGCAGTGGAATATTTCGTATCC
>CAZILN010000389.1:0-7164 GCA_964540005.1 uncultured Bacteroidaceae bacterium
ATTCTGATATATATCTCGTTTTTTCAATAACTTAGTCCCATAATTACATTTAACTATACAATGCTTATAAGTTTATTACAAATCAGTCTTGCTGATACCCTCAGTGCAGCACAACAAACCGGCGAACTCAGAATGTCTTACTGGGAGCTCGGATTGAAGGGCGGATGGGTTATGGTACCCATTCTTATACTATCCGTCCTTGCCGTTTATATCTTTTTCGAGCGCTTCTTTGCCATTAAAAAAGCCTCCGAGATCGATACCAGTTTTATGGACCGTATCCGCGATTATATTCTGGACGGGAAAGTAGAGAATGCACTGACCCTATGCAAGTCATATTCAAATCCGATTTCACGGATGATCGAAAAGGGGATACAGCGCATCGGAAGGCCGCTTCAGGACATAAGTACTTCCATTGAGAATGTGGGTAAACTGGAGATCTATCAACTTGAAAGGGGATTGCCTACCATGGCCACCGTAGCAGGGGCCGCACCCATGATTGGATTCCTGGGTACGGTAATGGGTATGATCCGGGCCTTTTATGACATGTCAACCAGCGGGAGCAATATAGACGTCTCCCAGCTTTCAACGGGTATATATATGGCATTGGTTACCACTGTAGCCGGACTGATAGTGGGAATCATTGCTTATTTTGCCTATAACATTCTCGTGGCAAGAGTTGAAAAAGTGGTTAACAAACTGGAGGCACACTCGACTGAATTCATGGACCTCCTGAACGAACCGGTAAGCAAATAGAATTATTATGGCAATAAGTACCAGAAATAAGATCAGCGTATCATTCGCCATGTCGGGGATGACGGATATCGTATTCCTGCTGTTGATCTTCTTTATGATCACCTCTACCCTGATTGCCCCTAATGCACTGAAACTGCTTTTACCCCAGAGCAATAACCAGACCCAGGCGAATCCTATAACAACGGTATCCATAACTAAAAACCTGGAATACTATATCGAAACAACCCGCGTTGATTTCAACCAGCTTGAACTGAGGTTACGGGCACGCATGGGCAGTGAAGCCGAACCCACACTCTCCCTGCACGTGGATGAATCGGTTCCCATGTCAGAAGTTGTCAAGGTTATGAACATCGCAAAGGACAACAGATATAAATTAATTCTGGCCACCAGGGCTGAATGATTATGCGAAAACGCAAAAACGGCATATTAGGTACATTCATCTTTCACGGGGTTATACTGCTTATTGTGGCCATCTTCGGATTTTCCACTCCCCTGCCCTTACCGGCAGAAGAAGGTATCCTGGTAAACTTCGGGACGGATCTGGCAGGATCGGGTGATACAGAACCGCGTTTCACAGAGACCGGGGACATGGAAATACTGCCACAGCAGCAGGAATCCCCTCCTGTCATTCAGGAAGAAGAAACCGAGATGACCCAGGATTTTGAAGAAGCACCATCCATAGATACCGATCCTTTAGATGAAACCGCTACAGAGCAGGAGCAGGAGGCAGTAAATGAGGAAGTGACCGAAACCACCGGGGAAGTTGTTCCCGAACCGCTTGAGGAAACAAGGGAGGTAAATGAAAGAGCCTTGTATAAGGGACGGGCAGATTCCAACAATACGGATGAAGGAGAGGGAATCACCGAAGGCGATGGCAACCAGGGCAGTCCCACCGGATCACCCGATTCAGATAATTATTCCAATGTACTGAGCCAGGGCGGCGGCGGCGTAACATGGAACCTCGAAGGCAGGAATCCTGTCAGCCTTCCAAAACCTGAATATAAGTACCAGGTCGAAGGAACGGTAGTGGTCAGGATCAGGGTGGACAGGAACGGTAAGGTCATAAGCGCTGAAGCCGGGGTCAGGGGCTCAAATACAACAGATACAAGACTCCTGGAAGCAGCAAGGGATGCTGCCCTAAAGGCCCGTTTTGACAGCAATACCACAGCAGCTATTCAGCAACAGGGCACGCTGACTTACCGGTTCATACTTCAGTAACAGATTCGAAAATTCCAGGTTACAGATTCACAAGTTCAGAATTACAGATTCACAAATTCCAGGTTACAGGTAATCAGCTGAAAAGACTCCCGATCAGTTCGAATACCCCTACCAGTTTCAGGCTTGCAAGGGCAAGAGCTGCCAGCAGGAAATACCGTACTGCTTTTGCTCCCCATTTCACAGCCAGCCTGGATCCCACCAGTGCCCCCATCATATTTCCCACTGCCAGGATCAGCCCGAGTTTGTAATCAACCTGCTGATGGATCATGAATACCGCAAGAGCAAAGGGTGTATACAGGAATACGATGAACACCTTGACGGCATTTGCCCGCACAAGCTCCAGTCCAGACCCAAGCACCAGTCCCGCCAGCAGAAAAAACCCCACTCCTGCCTGGATAAATCCCCCGTATATTCCTATCAGAAAGAAAATTATTATCTGCACCCACCGCCTCATTGATGACTGATCCCGCTGACCCATCCATTTCTCGGGTTTCAGTAAGATAAGGAAGAACATGATGATGAGCAGTCCGCCAATGACCTTACCCATGATATCATCATTCAGGTTAACCGCTATCCTTGCCCCCAGCAGGGACCCTGCAGCAGCAGGGATACCTATCCTGAGCCCCTCTCTGAATGACAGCACTTTCTGTTGCCTGAAACTGGCAATGCCTACTATATTCTGAAGCAGGATTGCAATTCTGTTGGTACCGTTGGCCACATTGGCAGGGAGTCCGAGGAACATCAGCAGGGGCAGTGTCAGCAAGGATCCGCTGCCTGCAACCGTGTTAATAAAACCAGCAATAAAACCAACTCCGATGACTGCAAGTATCAAATACCACTCCATATTAAATCAATAGGCAAAGAGAGGGTAATCCTTCATAAGGCTGTTTACTTTTTCTTTAACGGTTCTTTGCGTTGCCTCATTTTCCGCATCTCCAATCACCGTATCAATCATTTCCACAATGACCGGCATAGAATCTTCATTCACTCCGCGGGTTGTTATTGCCGGTGTCCCTATCCTTATGCCTGAAGCCTGGAAAGGTGAGCGGTCATCAAAGGGAACCATATTTTTATTTATGGTTATATCTGCTGCCTCCAGAGCATTCTCCGCCACCCTCCCGCTGATGTCAGGATACTTTGTACGCAGATCTATCAGCATGGAATGGTTGTCTGTTCCGTCAGATATTATTTTATAGCCCAGATCAATAAAACTCCTGGCCATAACCCGGGCATTCTTGCGGACCTGCAACATATAATCTTTGAAACTGTCTGAAAGGGCTTCCCCGAAAGCAACCGCTTTGGCAGCAATCACATGTTCCAGGGGGCCTCCCTGTGTACCGGGGAAAACGGCTGAATCCAGTATCTGGGACATCATCTTTATTTTTCCTTTAGGCGTGGTCAGTCCCCATGGATTCTCAAAATCATCCCCCATCATTATCATCCCTCCCCTGGGACCCCTGAGAGTTTTATGGGTGGTTGTAGTTACGATATGACAATGCGGGAAGGGATGGTCAAGCAGTCCCTTGGCTATCAGTCCGGCCGGATGAGCAATATCAGCCATTAACAGGGCCCCGGCCGAATCGGCTATTTCCCTCATACGTTTATAATTCCAGTCCCGGCTATAGGCCGAAGCCCCCGCGACAATTAATTTGGGCTGTTCCTTATAGGCTATCTCCTCCATGAGGTCATAATCTACTTGTCCGGTTTGGGGATGCACCCCGTAAGCAACCGGCCGGTACAGAAGACCTGAAAAATTAACTAAAGATCCATGGGTAAGGTGTCCTCCGTGTGAAAGGTTGAGTCCCAGGAAGGTATCTCCCGGTTTCAGTACGGCAAGCATCACAGATGCATTTGCCTGGGCGCCTGAGTGGGGCTGTACATTGACCCAGCATGCATTGAACAGGTCTGCAGCCCGGTCGATAGCCAGTTGCTCCACCTGATCAACAACCTGGCATCCACCATAATACCTCTTACCCGGAAGGCCCTCGGCATACTTATTTGTAAGGCAGGATCCCATAGCCTGAAGTACCTGCTCACTCACGAAATTTTCAGAGGCAATCAGCTCTATTCCATGCATTTGCCTCTTATATTCATTATCTATTAAGGTAAATAAAGATTGGTCTCTTTCCATAATTTTACTTGTTTTAATCGTGGCTCAACAAAAATACAAGTTTTATTTGCAAATAAAACTAGTAATTTTGTTAGCCATGAGACAATTCAATGTTCTGCGGAAGTTTTTCCTGTGGAGGGTAAAGAACATCGGTGACCGACAATTTATCCTGATCCTGAGCGCAGTGATTGGTCTCGGTTCCGGACTCGCTGCAGTAATCATAAAAAACCTGGCCCACTTCATTCAGTTGTTTCTTACCCAGGGACTGATAAACCGCTTCCATGGGTATCTGTATTTCGTGTTCCCCACAATCGGCATCCTCCTAACCATACTTTTTATCAAATACGTCAATCGCCGTCCTGTCGGCCATGGCATACCAAGTGTCCTGCACGCCATTTCAAAGAGGAACGGCATCATTGCCAGTCACAACCTGTTTTCATCGATTATTTCCAGTGCTCTTACTGTCGGATTCGGTGGGTCGGTGGGACTGGAAGGTCCGACGGTAGCGACAGGTGCTGCCATAGGTTCAAATATAGGCAGGTTGTTCAGGCTGAATTTCAAACAGGTCACCCTCCTGCTGGGATGTGCCTGTGCAGGTGCCATGTCAGCTATTTTCAAGGCTCCTGTTGCTGCCATAGTCTTTGCCCTTGAGGTAATCATGCTCGACCTGACTCTGGCTTCGCTGGTTCCCCTGCTGATAGCATCGCTGACAGCCGCAGCCACTTCATATCTATTCCTGGGCCAGAATGTCCTGTACGCTTTCCAGGTGCATGAACCATTTGTCATGGGAGAGATCCCCTATTACATTGTGCTTGGTATAGTTGCAGGTTTTATGTCTGTGTATTTCACAAAGATGTACATGTTCGTTACCGGCCTGTTTGAAAAAATCGGGAGCAGATGGATCAGGTTGATGATAGGTGGACTATCGCTCGGCATCCTTATATTTTTCATCCCTTCCTTATACGGTGAGGGTTATGAACCGATCAACTCCTGCCTGAACGGGGATTATGAATACCTCTTTGACAGTGTATTATATAATACCTTCCGTGATAGTGTAAGTGCTACATTAATTATTCTCTTCATGGTCCTTGTTTTCAAGGTAGTTGCAACCTCTGTTACCTTTGGCAGCGGAGGTATAGGAGGTATATTCGCCCCCTCCCTTTTCATCGGTACCAACCTGGGACTTTTCGTGGCAAAGATCCTTAACCTGATCGGTTTTGATATTTCTGAAAGTAATTTTGCCCTTGTAGGCATGGCAGGTATGATAGCCGGTGTCATCCATGCTCCCCTGACCGCCATTTTCCTTATTGCCGAAATCACAGGGGGATACCAGCTGTTCTTTCCATTGATGATTGTCGCCACCATTTCCTATGCCACGGTCAGGTTCTTTACACCCAATTCAGTATACACCATACAGCTGGCCAAAAGGGGTGAATTACTCACCCATGACAAAGACAGGAATGTACTGATCCTTATGAAAATAGACAAGCTCATCGAAAAAGATTTTCACAGGATACACCCTGATGCCAGCCTCGGTGACCTTGTAAAGATCATCATGAAAGCCCACAGGAATATTTTTCCGGTAGTTGATAAGGAAGAGAATTTTTACGGATTGGTTAAAATGGATGATATCCGTGATATTATGTTCAGTCCGGAAATGTATAAAACCACAAAGGTACGGGACCTGATGTTTATGCCCCGCTTTACTGTTTCCCGCACAGAATCCATGGAGGAGGTGGCAAAAAAATTCCAGGTAAGCGGCCGGTATAATATTACGGTCCTCGATGAGGGTAAATACGTGGGATTCGTTTCCCGGGCCAAGGTCTTCTCCGCTTACCGCGAAATGCTCAGGGAAATAAGCCATGAATGATAATGAACTACCCGGACGATCTTGGCCGGATACAAAGCAAAAAGGGGCTGTCTCAAAAGCAGGCAGTCCCTTTTTTTTGTCCCTTTTACTTGCTTTAATTAAAACGGCACTTCAAAATTTTCTAAAGAACAAATTTTGGGAGGTGCCTTTTAAAATTAAACCTGGCACATAAAATACAGGATGTAAATTGTTGATAATTAGTTAAAAAGAATCGGAATGCCTCCCACTTCAGCAACCAAAAGTTAATTAACTGGAGGTATGTAAAAACGTAATTGAATCTCCTCGCAGCAAGCTGCGAGGAACCGAGTTTACGAGTTCAACGAAGTTAATCATCGATCCTAACCATCCGGTTCGTCTTGTTAACCAGCTTATTGATACCATCGATCTTGATCCTCTGATAGCCAAATTATACAGGAAGTTTATGGTTAGAGGAATGAAACGAACATTACAAAATTTAAACTAATAAAAAGGTAGAAATAGAAGCCGGATTACTTGCCCTGGCTCATATGCTTGCAAAGCTATCCAATAGGGGGTTGCTTTGTCTCTAAATCAAATCAAGTAAGCCCCTTAAAATTGATGAGGATATTAAATGAAGCCGCCTCAGCGTCTTTTGCGTAGCAAATTATGCAGCGTCAAATTAATATCCTCGATGAGAATAAAAAAAGGGCCGAATCAATGTGATTTGAGACGACCCCGCCAAACAAATTCGTGTTAAAAGTACTCTTAGGCTTTAGCTGTCCATGTTGCCTTCCCGAAAGCCAGTATAGGGAAGAAAATGATTGGCAACAGTACCAATCCAACAGTATAGCCAGCCCCCTGCCCGAAGCTTTTTGAAATACCATGGAAGACAATGATCATTGTCACAAGCATAAGGATGGGGTAGATGATCCATCCCAGGATAGGAATAAACATAAGAAGCCAGCCAAGCAGGAATACAAGTATCCATCCCCAACCTTTCTGTGCCACCTGGACAAAAACTATGACATTATAAATTGGAATGATGGCAGCCCAGCCAGGCTTACCGGCTTTTGAGAAAATTATCCACATGGATACAAGCATAAGGACCAGGATTATTACATCGATAATAATCATAGTAGTACCTGCACCCGTGAGAAGACCAAGAATTTGTTGAGGATCCATAATAAAGTATTTAAGTTAGTATTAGGATGTCACATTAAAAATATGGTATTTTTTCAATAAAACAAATTTGCAC
>CAZILN010000390.1:0-11333 GCA_964540005.1 uncultured Bacteroidaceae bacterium
TCTTCAAGAACCTTCAGGGCCATTCCTGAATCTTTCAAGGCAATGTATTCATTCTTAAGCAAATAGTACGTGTCACTTGCACCATATCCAATTTCTGCAGCTTTCCTGAAATACTCTATCGCTTTTTCATGATCACCGGCATTCTTGGCCGCAAGAGCAGTATTATAGATGATGATGGTGTCAACTTCATTCTCATAAACTCTGGATTTGTTGCATTCCAGTATCCATTCGAAAGCAGTAACCGCCTTATCATATTCCTTTGCCTGGAACGCCAGTATCGCATCGTTCTCAAACTGCTTCTTCATCCTCTCCAGGTTGGCAAGTACCTTACTATCCATTTTTCCTTTATCATCCAGTTCCAGGGCCTTATTATAGGCTTCAAGAGCCACCGGTAAGGGATCGGGATGTATTACCTTGGTTTCTTCCCAGTTGACCATGACATCATTCTCAAAGATCAGGTTAATCCTGTCATAAACATATACCTGCTGCACCGTCCCGTCTTCTTTCTCGCTCGTCCTGATTTCTTTGGGTTCACTCAATATTAATTTCGCCTCCTTGGTTCCCATTCCCAGGTAAATAAATTGTATATTAACATCCTTTATATCCTGGAATAACTCCCCTCTGGTAAACCATGTCTTTGCTTTAATATTGGCCTTTTCGTCCAGAATATCCTCATTGCTTTTCTCCATCTTCTTCTCCAGTGTCGCCGGATTCAAAGCCATCTGGGCCGCCTCCTGTGCATTCACCAGGAAAAATCCTGCCAGAAAAAGTAGTGAAATAAGTAATCGTTTCATTTTAATGATATTTAGTGATATTAGTTTAAGTTGATTGTATCAGCCGCAAAAATAATTCTTTTTATGACAGCTTCAAATACCCTGCCAATTAGAATCTGTCTAAATTTCAATGGATTGACGAGACTAAGATCCCTCTGCACGTTCTATTTCTTCATCCACTCCTTCCACCTGTGTCACAGCAGCAATGGAATCTCCATTCTTCAAATTTATTAGCCTGACACCCTGAGTGTTACGGCCCATAACACGCATTTCCTCAACAGACATCCGGATGGCAATCCCCGATTTATTAATTATCATCAGGTCATTTTCGCCGGTGACAGTCTTTATGGCAATCAGCTTCCCGGTTTTTTCGGTTATATTGATGGTTTTTACACCCTTTCCCCCCCGGTTGGTAAGCCGGTAATCCTTGACGCTGGATCTCTTGCCATATCCTTTTTCTGATACTACCAGTATATCATGCTCGCCTTCCTCAAGGCAGACCATACCTATCACTATATCATCAGGATCCCCGGATAGCGTGATCCCTTTAACTCCTGCTGCTGTCCTTCCCATAGGTCTGACACGAGCCTCGTTAAACCTGATAGCTTTACCTGACCGGATCGCCAGGAGAATTTCATTCTTACCGTTGGTGAGTTTGGCCTCGATCAGGGTATCCCCTTCACGTATGTTAATGGCGTTGATACCGTTCTGCCTCGGCCTGGAATATGCCTCGAGGGTGGTTTTCTTAATTACGCCTTTGGCAGTTGAAAGTACAATGAAGTTACTATTTATATAGTCAGGATCATCGAGTGTTTTTACATTGATAAATGCCTTTACTTTATCGCCCGGCTCTATATTGATAAGGTTCTGGATAGCCCTTCCTTTGGTTGTTCGTGCGCCCTCGGGTATCTGATATACCTTCCTCCAGAAGACCTTGCCCTGTTCGGTAAAGAACAAAATGGTATTGTGCATGGTGGCGTTGAACATATACTCCAGGAAATCCTCTTCACGGGTAGTGGACCCCCTGGAACCAACACCTCCCCTGCCCTGGGTCCTGAAATCTGCCAGCGGCGTCCTCTTGATATAACCCAGGTGAGAAATGGTAATGATCATCTCGTCATCAGCATAGAAATCTTCCGGATTAAATTCTTCGGCATCCGGTACCAGTTCGGTACGCCTCTCGTCACCGTATTTTTCCTTGATCTCCACAAGCTCCTCCTTGATGATCTGCATCCTCAGGCCCTCATCTGAAAGCACTTTCTTAAAATATTCGATCTGCTTCTGCAGTTCCTCGTACTCCTCACGGATTTTGTCCCTCTCAAGCCCAGTAAGCCTCTGTAAGCGCATATCAAGTATGGCTTTGGCCTGTAACTCGCTTAACTCAAAATTCTTCATCAGGCCCACCCTGGCTTCATCCGGGGTACGTGAGGCTCGTATCAGTTTAATCACTTCATCAAGATGATTAAGGGCAATAAGCAATCCTTCCAGTATGTGTGCTCTCTTTTCTGCCTGGTCAAGTTCGTATTTGGTACGCCTTACAACAATCTCGTGCCTGTGCTTGACAAACTGTGTGATCATTTGCTTCAGGTTCAGGGTCCTGGGGCGCCCGTTAACCAGAGCAATGTTATTTACATTAAAGCTTGACTGTAACTGAGTATACTTAAGTAGCAGATTAAGAACAACATTTGAGATTGCATCTTTCTTTAGAATTATGACGATCCTCATGCCGGTGCGATCGGATTCATCATTAATGAATGATATTCCTTCTATCTTTTTCTCATTGATAAGATCGGCGGTTTTCCGTATCATTTCAGCCTTGTTCACCATATAGGGTATCTCGGTCACAATGATCTTATCCCGTCCTGATGAAGTGGTCTCAAATTCCGTTTTCGCCCGCATTACAATCCTGCCCCTACCCGTAAGATAGGCTTCCCTTACCCCGCTGTAACCATAGATTATCCCGCCGGTAGGGAAATCAGGAGCAATAATGATATCAATAAGTTCCTCTATGCTGATATCCTTATTATCGATAAAGGCAATTATAGCATTGATAGTGTCCGAAAGGTTATGCGGTGGTATATTGGTCGCCATCCCTACAGCTATGCCCGAAGCTCCGTTGATCAGTAATAGAGGGACCCGTGTGGGAAGTACAGTAGGTTCTTCCAGGCTGTCATCAAAGTTCAGCTGGAAATCAACTGTGTCCTTATCTATATCGGATAAAGCTTCCTCTGCAATTTTGCGGAGCCGGGCCTCTGTATACCTCATGGCTGCCGGACTGTCACCGTCAACCGACCCGAAATTACCCTGACCGTCAACCAGGGGATACCGCAGGGACCATTCCTGGGCCATTCTTACCATGGCCTCATATACTGAAGAATCCCCGTGAGGATGATACTTACCAAGCACCTCTCCTACTATCCTGGCTGACTTCTTGTATGACCTGTTTGAAAGCAATCCCAGGTCAGACATTCCAAATAAAACCCGTCTGTGTACCGGCTTCAAACCATCCCTTACATCAGGAAGAGCCCTCGATACTATGACAGACATTGAATAGTCAATGTATGCCGATTTCATCTCTTCCTCTATATTGATCTTTAAGATCTTTTCTCCTTCTGCCATTTAGTCGAAATGTTAAAAAACAATTAAAATTATTCCACTACCCATTTTCAAAACACGAAAATACTGATTTATTGCCTAAAAACACTAGTGTTTCCGGTGATTTTATCAACATGAACATGTTTATAATTGATACAAGATTTATTCTTATATTTGCAAGCAGTTCAGTATTTTTAATCTCTATTAAATCAGTGATTTAGGAGGATATTTCATGAATGCCAGATTTTCACAGAGGATAAAGGATGTTTTATCATACAGTAAGGAGGAAGCATTACGTCTTGGTAATGCACATATCAGCACAGAACATCTCTTCCTTGGTATACTCAGGGATGGAGAAGGAATAGCTATTGATATACTCATCCTGCTGGGTGCTGAACTGTACGATTTACGCAGATCAATAGAAGAGTTGATCCGTCCGGAAAGTGCTGTAAAAGTAAAGGATGCAGAAAACCTCCCCTTGTTAAAAACAGCAGAAAAGGCGCTTAAACTGGTTTACCTGGAAGCTAAATCCCTGAAGGAAGACACAATAGATACAGGCCATCTTCTGCTGGCCATACTGAAAGATGAAAACTGCATTGTAACCCAGATCCTTTCTGAAAACAATGTTGATTACCAGTCAGTCAGGGCAGAACTGGTCAATGCAAAAAACAAGCCCAGCGCGGAGTTTCCGGGGGATGAAGATGACGATGAAGAGGGAGGTTCACAGTTTGAAGGAGGTAAAGGCACCGGGGGTCAGCAGTCATCAAAATCTACTTCGGAAACCCCTGTTCTCGATAATTTTGGCATTGATCTGACCAAGGCTGCCGAAGAAGACCGTCTTGATCCTATTGTAGGAAGGGAAAAGGAAATTGAAAGGCTCGCCCAGATCCTCAGCCGCCGGAAGAAGAACAACCCCATCCTGATCGGAGAACCCGGAGTAGGTAAATCGGCCATTGCCGAAGGATTGGCAAACAGGATAATACAACGTAAAGTATCACGCGTTCTGTTCGGGAAAAGGGTAGTTACACTTGACCTGGCAAGTATTGTCGCCGGAACCAAGTACCGCGGACAATTCGAAGAGAGGATGAAGGCCATACTGAACGAACTGAGCAAGACCAGTAATATTATCCTCTTTATAGATGAGATCCACACAATTGTTGGTGCCGGCGGCGCAACCGGTTCCCTTGATGCGGCCAATATGCTGAAACCCGCCCTGGCCCGCGGCGATATACAGTGCATCGGGGCTACCACCCTGGATGAATACAGGCAACATATAGAAAAAGACGGTGCCCTTGAAAGACGGTTTCAGAAGGTAATGGTCGAACCAACTTCCGCTGATGAGACATATGAGATCCTGGATAATATCAAGGAGAGATATGAGGAACATCATAATGTCACCTATACCAAGGAGGCATTAGACGCCTGCGTCAGCCTCACACAGCGTTATATTTCTGACAGGCATTTGCCTGATAAAGCCATAGATGCCCTTGATGAATCAGGATCCAGGGTGCATATATCGAATATAACCGTACCCGAAAGGATACTGAAACTGGAACAACAGATAGAGGAAACCAAGAAAGAAAAAATATCAGCCGTTAAGAACCAGAATTTCGAAAGAGCGGCCAGTTTCCGCGATCGTGAGAAAGAATATCTTGACCTGCTTGAAAAAGAAAAGGAAAAATGGGAAAAGGAACTGACTAAGAACCGGGAAGTTGTTGACGAAGAGCAGGTTGCAGAAGTAGTTGCCATGATGACAGGGGTGCCGGTCCAGCGAATTGCCCAAGCAGAAGGAACCCGTTTGCTCAAGATGGGGGAAGAAATCAAGGGAAGGGTTATCGGGCAGGATGAAGCCATCGCAAAGATCGTAAAAAGCATTCAGAGGAACAGGGCCGGGCTGAAAGACCCGAACAAGCCTATAGGTACTTTTATCTTCCTGGGTCCCACCGGTGTTGGTAAAACCCAGCTTGCCAAGGTCCTGGCACAATACCTTTTTGATACGGTGGATAACCTGATCCGTATTGATATGAGCGAGTATATGGAAAAATTCTCCGTATCCAGGCTTGTCGGGGCACCTCCGGGATATATAGGATATGAGGAAGGGGGACAGCTGACGGAAAAAGTACGAAGGAAGCCTTATGCAGTCGTATTGCTGGATGAGATGGAAAAGGCCCATCCTGATGTATACCATATACTGCTCCAGGTTCTCGATGAAGGCCAGTTAACTGACAGCCTGGGAAGGCGTGTGGATTTCCGCAATACCATAGTGATCATGACTTCCAATATCGGGACCAGGCAACTCAAGGATTTTGGTCAGGGAGTCGGATTTTCCACCAAGGCCAAGCAGGAAACCTCAAATGATTATGCCAAGAGTGTGATCCAGAAAGCTTTAAAAAACACCTTTGCTCCTGAATTCCTGAACAGGATAGACGATGTGATCGTATTCAACACGCTTTACAGGGAACATATACATAAGATCATTGATATTGAACTGGAAGGATTATACAAAAGGATCAATAAACTTGGTTACCATATTAAAATATCTGATGAGGCCAAGGATTACGTCACCGACAAGGGTTACGACATTCAGTTCGGTGCACGGCCTTTGAAACGTGCTATACAAAAGCACCTCGAGGACAAAATGGCTGAAGTGATCATTAGTGCCACTATTAAAGAGGGTGATACTATCGCTGTAGGACTTGATAAGGAGAAGGAGGAAATAACCATTAAGATTGTCAAGAGCAGGAAGAAACAGGACAAAGCACAGGAGAATTAGGTATTGACCCCGGAAGACTCTGGTATACCGGACTTTATTTCACCACTACATCCCCATATAAATCATATTCCCCGGCTCCGGTAATCCGCAGGTTTACTATTTCCCCTGTTTTCAGTTCGTTTTTTGTTGCACTGATAATTACCTCATTGTCAACTTCGGGCGAATCAAATTCGGTACGGCCGATGAAATTGCCTGCTTCCCTCCTGTCTATAATAACCGGCAGAATGCTACCGATCCTGGATTGGTTGATCTCCAGTGAAATACCGGATTGAAGTTCCATCAGTTCATTGTATCTCTCGTTTTTAACTAGTTCACCGACAGTATCCTCTTCGTTTTCAGCCGCATGGGTACCTTCCTCTTCGGAATATACAAAGACACCAAGGCGATCAAAACGGGTAGTCCTGACAAAATCCTTTAATTTTTTGAAGTCAGCAACGGTCTCACCGGGGTAACCAACCAGAAGACTGGTCCGCAGGACAATACCTGGAACCATCTCACGCATCCTGCGGATAAGTTCAAAAGTCTCAGCCGAATCAATACCTCGCCTCATTCGTTTCAGGATGTCATCTGAAATATGCTGGAATGGAATATCTATGTAATTACAGATCTTCTTCGAAACAGCCATCAGTTCAAGTACATTCAAGGGAAAAGCTGCAGGATAGGTATAATGCAGCCTGATCCAGTCAAGGCCGGCAATTTTTTCAAGTTCGGACAATAAATCGGCGAGTTTTCTTTTCCTGTAAAGGTCGGTACCATAAGCCGTAAGGTCCTGTGCAATCAGGATAATTTCCCTCACCCCTTCTGAGGCCAGGTATTCAGCTTCCTTTACTATCTCTTCCACGGGCCGGGATACCTGTGTCCCCCGTATCAGGGGAATGGCGCAGAAAGAACATTTCCGGTCACAACCCTCTGATATTTTCAGGTAAGCATAGTGACCCGGTGTCGTCAACAACCTCTCTCCCACCAGGTCTTTCCGGAAGGTACCTCCCAGTTCACCGACTATTTCTTCCATGTCCCTGACCCCGAAGAAGCGGGTAACTTCCGGTATTTCATTTTTCAATTCTTCCCTGTATCTTTCTGACAGGCAGCCCATTACATAGATATTCTTCACGTGTCCCTCTATCCTGGCATTATTGACCTGGAGTATCATATCAATGGATTCCTCCTTGGCTTCCCGGATGAATCCGCAGGTATTTATAATTACCGTATCGGCAGTAAGATCGTTTGAATTATGGACTATTGAGTACCCGGCTGTTTTCAACTGAGCCATAAGGACTTCCGAATCTACCAGGTTTTTGGCACATCCTAGGGTAATGATATTGATTATACCAGGATGGGTTCTCATTTAGGATGTGTTCTCATTAAGAACGGATTCTCATCAGTGGATTATTTCTTTACGCACCAGATGTGACTCACTCCTCTGAATACGTATGAATCGCTACTTATGGCAACTGATGTCCATATTTTGTCTTCCAGCTTATTTACAGAAAGCAGCTGAAATTCTCTTCCAGCTTCAATAATATAGGTTTTCCCTTCTTCATCAAGACAATAGATCCTGTTTTCTGAGGCCCAGGGTGAGGCCCAGAATGGCGCGGCATCAGGCAACTGAATACCATCAAATACAGTTACACCGCTAGCAGCATCGTAACTGAAGATCTGTCCCCTCCTGCGCTCTACGATGTATATCAGTCCTTTATGTAGCAAAGGAGATGCCATGGCAATACCAGATTTCTTTCTTGACCATACTACCCCTGAACTGTTTGATTCACTTTCCTGCAAAGAAATATCGCCCTCTGCTCCTGCTTTAACGGCAAAGAGTATTCCTCCACCACCCTGGCGTTCCTCATTGCCAAGGAATACCATCTCATCATCACCGACCGGTGAAGAAATATTTCTTCCTCCGCCAAGGTCAAGCTCCCATATCAGATCCCCGGTTGCAGGGTCATAGGACCGGGCCTTCTGTCCGCTGGTTACCAGCTCGGTCCGGTATTTGTTCTTCCAGATAATGGGCGTGCTCCAGTTGGTGTTTTCATCACGTTCAACCCTCCAAATCTGCTTGCCTGTCCTGGTATCCAGTGCTGCCAGGTAGGATGTTGAATCACTGTCTATCTGCATGTACAATACATCATTATATACCAGTGGAGAGGTTGAGGTCCCCCAGTTGGATGTTGACAGGTAAGCACCCATATCCTTTTTCCAGAGAAGCTCACCATCCAGATCAAAGCAGTATAAACCGTTCATCCCAAAATATACATACAGGCGCTCCCCGTCTGTAACCGGTGTTTCCGAAGCATAGGTATTTTCAGGATGCGTGGGAATACCCGGATTCCCTTCATATGCCACTTTCTGCCATATCTCTTTCCCGGTATTCATATCAAGGCAATGCACCTGCCAGCTGTAAACAGCCCCCTGGGGATTCAGCTCCCTGCCCCTGGAATCAGTAATAAGGGAATCAGGAGCAGAAGATCTGTCGATTACAGCAGTGGTATAGAATACCTTGTCTTCCCAGATGATGGGACTGGACCATCCACGTCCCTCCAGTTCGACTTTCCATGCCAGGTTGGTGCTGGTACCCCACTCAAGGGGAAGATTGCTGTCATCGATCAGCTGGTTGCTGTTTGGACCACGAAACTGCGGCCAGTTCTGGGCAGATGAAGGAACCATCCACAAAACAAAAACCAGCAGGAATATTGTTCGTACTGAGAACTTCATAATTGATAAAACTTAATTGATAACTGCTAATCTGGAAATTGATAATCTGAGAATTCTATTTACTGAAGAGGGAGTCAACAAATTCCTTCTTGTCAAAAACCTGAAGGTCTTCCAGTCTTTCCCCGATACCGATATATTTTACAGGTATTTTGAACTGGTCCGAAACTCCTATTACCACTCCGCCTTTTGCCGTGCCATCCAGTTTGGTGACTGCCAGGGCATTCACCTCGGTGGCAATCGTGAACTGCTTTGCCTGCTCAAAGGCATTCTGTCCGGTTGAACCATCCAGGATCAGCAGTATCTCATGAGGGGCTCCTTCCACCACCCTGTTCATTACATTTTTGATCTTGCTCAATTCGTTCATCAGGTTGATCTTATTATGAAGCCGGCCCGCTGTATCTACAATTAACACATCCGCCTGGTTGCTTACTGCCGATGACAGCGAATCGAAGGCTACAGAAGCAGGATCAGATCCCATGCTCTGTTTTACAATAGGTACGTCCACTCTCTGTGCCCAGATGCTCAACTGGTCTACTGCGGCAGCCCTGAAGGTATCGGCAGCCCCCATCATGACTTTCTTGCCTGCTTTTTTAAAATAATATGCCAGTTTGCCAATGGTAGTCGTCTTGCCTACTCCGTTAACGCCCACAACCATGATGACATAAGGTTTTTGTGCCAGATCATCATCAAAAGAAAAAAGTTCACCGGTATCATTTGCAATCAGCAGTTCAGCAATTTCCTCTTTAAGTATGACATTTAATTCAGCCGTTCCCAGGTACCTGTCCTTTGCCACTCGTGTCTCAATGCGTTCGATAATTTTAATTGTGGTTTCCACGCCTACATCCGAACTGATCAATACCTCTTCCAGGCGGTCGAGCACTTCGGCATCAACGGTGGATTTACCAGCAACAACGCGAGAGAGTTTCTTGAAAACACTTTCTTTTGTTTTCTCAAGACCTTTATCGAGATCCTGTTTCTTATCCTTTGAAAATAAGCCCATTAGAATTGTTTTCCCGTCCTTATGATATTAAAAAAGCTTTCCGTGCAGAAGAAAGCTTTAATAAAAAAGAACTATGAGTTGAAAATTATTTCTTAGCAGTGAAATAATCGTTTATATGATCATTGTGAACTATCTGTTCTTCAAATGTATATGCATTCGTTTTTTTGGATTTTACCACCCTGATACATTTGGTGAAATTTTTTCCTACACCGGTCTGAAGTGAGGCAACTGCTTTCTTGGCCATGATCCTGAATGTTATTTTGTTTCTTTATGTATGGTGTACTTCTTGAGGATGGGATTATACTTCTTCACCTCAAGCCTGTCAGGAGTATTTTTCCTGTTCTTGGTCGTTATATACCTTGATGTTCCGGGCATGCCACTTTCCTTATGCTCCGTACATTCAAGAATTACCTGTACCCTGTTTCCTTTCTTAGCCATGATTCGTACTTTTAATAGCTTTTAATAAATCCTTTCTGTACAGCATCATTCAAAGCTGTCTTCAACCCTTTCTTGTTGATGAGCCTGATACCTGCTGCTGATATCCTCAGCTTAACCCAACGGTCCTCTTCCGGCAGGTACAACCTCTTATCGAATAAGTTCGGATAAAACTTTCTCCTGGTCCTTCTTTTGGAGTGGGATACATTGTTTCCCACCATTACCTTCTTCCCCGTTATCTGGCAAACTCGTGACATTTTTCCTTAAGTTTTCTGTAGCTTTTTAAAACAGTGCGCAAATTACGCTATTTTAATTGAGATAATCAAATCATTTTTTAACAAATTTCCGACTGGATTAATTTTCGCAGCATATTCAGCGCTGTCATAGTCGATTTCTGGATATTGCGCTCGCGTACATCCCCGAAATTGAACTTTTCGCTGATGACTTTTTGTCCGGAAGCCACTGCAATCCAGGTAGTTCCAACCGGCTTGTCATCCGTCCCTCCTGTGGGACCTGCAATGCCTGATGTTGCAATCGAGTAATCTGCATGGTATAGTTCCCTGATATGTTGAGCCATCAGGACAACCACATCCTCACTGACGGCTCCCTGTTTCACCAGTATATCTTCATCCACGCCCAGGATATTTGTTTTAATCTCATTGGCATAGGCTATCACCGAACCTTTGAAATAACCGGAAGCACCCGGTACTGAAACGATCAGCTCTGCTATCCTTCCGCCGGTACAACTCTCGGCAGTGGCCATGCTGGCTTTCTTCTCAGCCAGCATTTTTCCGACAATCACCTCCAGTTTCTCATCCTCGAAAGCAGCTACATACTCCGGTATGATGCTCCTGATCTTCTCTGCTGCAGCTTCCAGCTTGTTTCTGATCTCAGATTTATCAGCTCCGCTGCTTGAAAGCCTCAGGCGTACCTGTCCGGGTGAAGGCAGATAAGCCAGCTTGATATCCTGATCCAGCTGATCCTCAAATGGTTCCAGTTTCTTTGCCAGTTGTGATTCAGGACAACCACATCCTCACTGACGGCT
>CAZILN010000391.1:0-11812 GCA_964540005.1 uncultured Bacteroidaceae bacterium
GGAGTTTCCTTCAGATACTTTTCAATTACCTGCCGAAGGGTTTGGATATTACTTCTTTCCATTAGGCATATTGCACATTAATCGGTTTCAGTCACACTACCTCCATCAACCGTATATACTTTATTATCAGTTTCAAGACCATGTAAGACCAGCTCAATGCGTTCCTGGCTGGTATCGTTTATAAAGATCTGTCCGAAAGTATCCTGTGAAACAAGTTTAACGATCTGTTTAACCCTGTCGGTGTCAAACTTATCAAAGACATCATCCAGCAGCATAATGGGACTGAATCCGTTAATCTTGCTTATAAAATCAAACTTTGCCAGCTTCAGTGCCACCTGGTATGATTTCTTCTGTCCCTGAGACCCGGTCCGTTTAATCGGATACCCGTCAATTGCCAGTCCCAGATCATCTTTATGAATGCCGGCTGTCGTATACTGAAGTATCCTGTCCTTATTCAGGCTCTCCTTCAGCAGCATTGCCAGGTCACCTTCCAATAACTG
Organism: uncultured Bacteroidaceae bacterium; assembly: GCA_964540005.1. Taxonomy (GTDB): domain Bacteria; phylum Bacteroidota; class Bacteroidia; order Bacteroidales; family SM23-62; genus CAZILN01. Next base: position 501 of record CAZILN010000391.1, read on the forward strand.
TGAATTGTACTCAAGATGTACCTTTTCCTTTTTTTCAGAAATGGTATTATAATGATCCTGGAAGACCGGGACCAGCTCCTTAATGAACTGTTGTCTTACCGAAAAGATGTACTTCCCGAGAGTTATGAGTTGTTCATCCCATATTTCAAGCTGGGAAGACTGAAAATTATTCTTCTTTGCAAATTCCTTCAGCAGCACATTCCTCTGGACAAGAGCCCTGTTATAACGGATCAGGTAATCCAGGTAAGTAACATCGTACTGTGAGATCACAGCATCCATAAACTTCCTTCTCTCTTCGCTTCCTTCAGTAATCAGGCTGCTGTCAGCAGGTGATACCATCACAACAGGCAATAATCCCACATGCTCGGAAAATTTTGAATAATCCTTATTATTCCTTTTAAAGGTTTTTCTTTTCCCCTTTTTAACACCGCAATATATCTTTTCGGGTAAGTCTTTCCTGATATAGTCTCCCTGGATAACAAAGAAATCCTTTGAATGCATAATACTCTGACTGTCAATATTGTTGAAATAACTCTTAGTCAGAGACAGGTAATGGATGGCATCAAGCAGATTGGTCTTACCTGAACCATTATTACCAACGAAACAATTGATCCTGCTGCTGAATGCAAGATCCAGCTGATTATAATTCTTAAAATTTACCAGTGACAGTTTTTCCAGATACATCAGAATATAATTGATAGGTAAAATTAGGAAATCCTGTAACAATATAGAAGGATTATCAGGCTTTGAGCTAATTTAAGCAGGATTTTTTTATTCCCGAGAATTCGATTACTTTTGCGATGTTTTTGAAAAAAGGAAATAAATCTTACTATGGCGAAAAAGAAGCAGGCCAAACCTGACAGTATGGAAAGTGTGGAAAGTGCACTGACCAGAACAGAGTTGTTTTTAGAAAATAATCAGAAGCTCATTGTCAGGATTGTAGCAGTTGTGCTGGCAATTGTAGCGATTTTTATTGGTGTCAAGAAATTCTACCTGGCGCCGCTGGAAGAAGAAGCACAAGCACAAATGTTTGTAGCCGAACAATATTTCGAAATTGATTCCTTTAGCCTGGCCCTTTATGGGGATGGCAATTATTCAGGTTTCCTGGACATCATTGATGAATACGGAATCACCAGATCTGCGAATCTCTCAAGGTATTATGCAGGAATTTCATTATTGAAACTGGGACAGTTTGCTGATGCCCTCGAATACCTGGAAAAATTCAAGTCCTATGACAAGATGGTTGCGCCCATAGCAACCGGGGCCATTGGCGATGCCCTGGTAGAGCTGGATGAGATTGAAGAAGCAGCCGGTCATTACCTTGAGGCGGCTAAAATGAGTGATAACCAGTTCACTACCCCCCTGTACCTGATGAAAGCCGGACAGGTATATGAAAAGCTGGAAGAATATGAAAAGGCGGCAGAGCTGTACGAGCAGATAGACAGGGAATACCCGGCTTTCTCGAGACAGAGGAATATTGAAAAATATATAGCCCGCACAAAACTTCTGGGCGGCCTGTAAGAGATACAGGCCTGCAACCAATTTCCCCAGGCGTATGTCCACTCAAAATAAAAACCTCTCAGATTACCGCCCAGAGGATGTTCCATCTGCAGCCGGATTCAGCTTCGGGATAGTAGTTTCCCAGTGGAACAACCAGGTTACAGGCGCCATGCTGGAGGAAGCCTTTAGCACCCTTATTAATTGCGGAACCGCGGAAAAGGACATACACATCCACCATGTTCCGGGCAGCTTTGAACTGCCGCTGGGCGCCCAGCTAATTGAAGAATATTACTGTCCGGATGCCATCATTTGCCTTGGATGCGTGATACAGGGAGAGACCAGGCATTTCGACTATGTCTGTTCAGGTGTAACCGATGGAATTGCACAGCTGAACCTGAAGTACAACAAGCCCTTTATTTTTGGAGTACTGACCACCCGGAACCTTGAACAGGCCCTGGCCCGTGCAGGTGGGAAACACGGAAACAAGGGTGTTGAAGCCGCCCTTACAGCCATTAAAATGGCATCCCTGAAAAGTGAACTTAATAAGCAGGCAGGTAAATAAAGAGCTTAACCAGGTTTTATTCCAGTTCTATGTCTATCTCTTTTTCTTTGGCGGGTTACTCCTTTGCCTGGCCATATCCTCCATCCTCTTCTGGAAACTGGATTTTTTAGCGGTCCCGGATTTCTTTTTCTGGTTTAACTGTATCTTCCTGCGGAGTGCATCTTCATCTACAAACAGCTTGAAAATCTGGTTCTGTCCAAAGGTAATGATGTTGGCCAGAAAATAGTAATAGGTAAGGGCCGAAGAGTAACCGTTCAGGATGAACATGAACATGACCGGCATGATGTACATCATCCCCTTCATCCCCGGCATCTGCGTCTGGGAAGCCGTTGCCTGGTTACTTATCTTCATGGTGAGAATGGTCGATGCTGTCATCAGGAGGGTAAACAGGCTGACATGATCACCGTACATCGGAATATTCCATGGCAGGTCCAGAATGGAATCATAGGTCGACAGGTCGGTTGCCCAGAGGAAATGTTCCTGCCTCAGTTCTATCGAAGTCGGGAAAAACCTGAACATGGCGATAAGGATGGGCATCTGCAGTACCATCGGCAGGCATCCTCCCAGCGGGCTGACCCCTGCTTTTTTATAAAGCGCCATGGTAGCCTGCTGGCGTTCCATTGATTTATCCTTGGGAATCTTTGCATTAATTTCGTCTATTTCTGGTTTCAATACCCTCATCTTGGCCATGGACAGGTAGGAACGGTAAGTAAGGGGGAAAAGGCCAATCTTAATAATAAGGGTCAGAACCAGGATGATAATTCCGTAACTGTTGATAAACCTGTTCAGCCAGTTAAAGATGGGAATGATAAGGTAACGGTTAAAGACCCTGCTGAACCATCCTCCCAGTTGCATCAGGTTCTCGAGTTCCAGGTCATACTTTTTCAGGGTCTGGTAATGATTCGGACCAAAAAATAATTTCATCGGGAACTCATAGGACTCCTTTGCTTCATATGGCAGGCCGATCTGAGCAGTGAATTCCTTGAGGTAATGATCTGTCTCGCCAAATTTCTTAATGGACAAATAGGCATTATTGAAACTGTTATCTGCAATAATAACCGAAGAGAAAAAATGCTGTTTGAACCCGACCCACCTCAATCGAGTGGAAATATCCTGTGCCTGCACTTCCTTTTTACTGCGGGAATTAAACCAATCCACCTCATCTTCAAAATGTTTAAAGAAGATATTGGTATAGTTCATTTCATTAAACCTACCCTTCTCGTGTCCGGCCGCATAGTAGTCCCAGTTCAGGTCAATAAAACTGGTATTCCTTGCTATAACATCCTGGGTATTATGAAAGGAAATGGTGAAATCTACCAGGTAGCGGCCCGGATTGAAGGTATATATATAATCTATATACTTATCTTCCCCTGCCGACAGCCTCATGGTAATCGATTCCGGTGAGCCCTGAATATTGATATAATCGTCTTTAACCGAGGGCTGGAAATACAGTTCAGTAGTATTTATGCTCCGGTTGGCTGCAAAAAAATTAAGGCCGAATATGGTTGAATCGCCATCAAATAATATCAGGGGCTTCCCGTCAAATGTAAGGTAATCCTTCAGTTCTACGGAATATATCCTGCCTCCCCTGGTAGCCAGCACTACCTTTAACAGGTCTGTTTCTACGGTAATAAATTCCTGGGTTCCGGTTGCCGCCTCCCCGAATACACCGAACTGTGAAACCAGGTCTTCAACATTACCGGGATCCTGTCCAGGTACCTGTTGGGGTGCCTGCTGTGTCTGCAACTGCTGGTCCGTCCCCGGCCGGGATTCAGTTTCTGTTATGGCTTCCGTTTCAACAGGCAGCATTTCCCTCTGAACCTGCTCAATTGAATCCTGCCTCAGCCTATTGGCTTCTTTCATTTTCTCCCTGGAAGGTTTTGTAAATACTGAGTATGCGACCAGAATTCCTCCAATGAGTATAATCCCTATGATTGTATTTCTATCCATTATCTGTTCTTTCCAAGTATTAATCCTGTTTAGTGTGTGTGCTTTCCTTAGTCTGTTTGGAACTTTCTTCCTTCTGTGAACAGGAGAGAGCGGCTTCCACAAAACCAATGAATAAAGGATGTGGAGACATGGCTGTACTGCTGTATTCGGGATGGAACTGCACTCCTGTAAACCAGGGATGATCCTTTAATTCTACAATTTCCACCAGTTCGGAATCGGGATTGATACCGGAAGCTATCATGCCTGCCTTTTCAAACTCTTCAAGGTACTGGTTGTTAAATTCATATCTGTGCCTGTGCCTTTCCCTGATAAAGGTCTTGTTATATGCCCTGTGAACCAGCGTATTCTCCTTTATATCACATGGATAGGCTCCCAGACGCATGGTTCCTCCCTTTTCCGTAATTCCTTTCTGTTCTTCCATCAGATCAATTACCGGAAAGGGTGTAAGACGATCCATCTCGGTAGAATGAGCTTTCTCATAACCCAGGACATTCCTGGCAAATTCAACCACTGCAAGCTGCATACCCAGGCAGATGCCCAGGTAAGGTATTTTATTCTCCCTGGCATACGTTGCAGTAAGAATTTTTCCTTCTATTCCCCTCTCACCAAATCCCGGTGCAACAATCAGTCCATCCAGGCCCTCCAGGGATTCCTTATAATTATGCACGGTCAGTTCTTCCGAGTGGATACTCCTGATATCCACCCTGCACTCATGAACTGCGCCGGCATGAATCAGCGATTCAATAATTGATTTGTAAGAATCGGCCAGTTCAACATATTTCCCTATAAGACCAACCTTAATTTCTTTTTTCGGATTCTTGAGTTTATCAACGAATTGTTTCCAGGCTTTCAGATCAGGAGCTTCAGTAATTTCCATTCCAAGTTTCCGCATCACGGTACTATCCAGCTTCTCGTCCAGCATCCTCAAAGGCACCTCGTAAATTGTTGATACATTGATGGACTCGATCACCGAGGGATAATCAACATTACAGAATAGTGCGACTTTTTTCCTGATCTCGCTGTTAATGGGTTTCTCAGACCTTAGTACAAGTATGTCAGGCTGAATACCGTTTTCCAGCAAGACTTTTACGGAATGTTGTGTTGGTTTTGTTTTCAGTTCACCTGTTGCGGCCAGGTACGGGACGAGTGTCAGGTGTATGACCAGGGCATTGGAAGGACCCATTTCCCATTTCATCTGCCTTACTGCTTCTATATATGGCAGTGACTCAATATCACCGACAGTTCCTCCTATCTCGGTCAGGACTATATCAAATTTTGGCCCGGCCCCGAGTAATTTAACCCTTCTCTTGATCTCATCTGTTATATGCGGAACGACCTGCACTGTTTTCCCAAGGTAATCTCCCCGGCGTTCTTTATTAATTACCGATTGATAGATACGGCCGGTGGTTATGTTATTTGCCTGTGAGGTAGGTACCCCGAGGAATCTCTCATAATGTCCCAGGTCAAGGTCAGTTTCTGCACCATCCTCGGTGACGTAACATTCTCCATGTTCATATGGGTTCAGGGTTCCGGGATCGACATTGATGTAAGGATCCAGTTTCTGGATGGTTACAGAAAATCCGCGTTCCTGCAAAAGTTTTGCCAGTGATGCAGAGATTATGCCTTTGCCAAGGGAAGAGGTCACGCCTCCTGTTATAAATATGTATTTGGTAGATGCCAAACTTCTATTGTTTTACAAATGAATATTTTTTCAATTATTAATCATCCGAATCAGCTTTGTCAATCATATCGATCTTCATTTCCAGTGTTTTAATAGTCTCTTTTGCGCTATGTATCTTGCTTTCAACATCCTGTATCATGGTTTCGGCATTCTTGGATTTAGCAAAAAACCCTATGTTGTTTTCCCACAATACAATATCGCTGCGGAGCTGCTGCAGGCGTGTCAGGTATTTTTCCCTTTCCTGATTGAGCTTGATACCCATGTTAGGCTTTTGCACCAGGTTATTCAGCCGGTTCCTGAATTTCAGAATATTCTTTTGCTGATCATCAATTTTCAGGCTGTCAAAATGCTTATTTATAACATCCCGGTATTTATCCTGTAATGCCTCCTTATCCTTTATGGGTACAAAACCGATCTCTGTCCATCTTCTCTGGAATTCATTCAGTTTTTTAAAGTTTGCTTCAATATTATCCGTGGTTTTGAAAGCTTCTATTTCTTTGATCAGGTCTTGTTTCAGTTGAAGATTGGTTTCATAGGTTTTATCAATATTTTTGAAAAAATCCGATTTCCGTTCAAAGAACTGATCACAGGCCGTTCTGAAACGTTTCCATATCTGGTCAGACTGTTTTTTCGGAGCCGGACCAATCTCTTTCCATTTTTTCTGCAGCCTGATAAGTTCCTCCGTGGTTTTTTTCCATTCTGTGCTCTCTTTCAGGGATTCAGCCTGTATGCATAGTTCAGTCTTTAGTTGCATATTATTCTGCTGCACCTCCTTGTTTGCCGCATAAAATTCACGTTTACGGCTGAAAAAAGTATCACAGGCTTCCCTGAATCTCTGGTATATCTTTGTGTTATCCTTCTTGGGAGCAAAACCTATGGTTCTCCATACTTTTTGCAGTTTAACCAGCTCACGTGATTTATCATCCCATTCCCTGTGGGATTTTAAAACCAGGTTACAGATATCTTCTGCTTTCTCACACAGTATTTCTTTCTGCTCCAGGTTTTTCTTCTGTGATTTCTTCAGGTCTTCGAAATGCTGCTGGTGCCTTGAATTAACCTTATAGGTAGCTTCTTTGAACCGTGTCCATATCTCCGTTCTCTTATCCGTAGGAACCGGCCCTATCTCTCTCCATTGATCATGATATTTCTGCAGAGTTTTAAAAGCGTTCACTACCGATGGTTCCAGGATCAATTCTTCAGCCTTCTCGCATAAACTGATCTTGGCTTCCAGGTTCTTCTTCAGGTCAAGGTCCCGTAATTCCTTATTGATCTTAATGAAATCATAGAACTTTTCGACATGGTAATGGTACGTCTCCCACATATCTTTCAGGCTGGATTGGGGTACAAGCCCTATTGACCGCCATTCTCTCTGCAGATCCCTGAATTCATTAAAGGTTTTATTAATGGATTCCTTGCGGTTAACAAGGTCCTTGATTTTCTCAATAACCTCGTATTTCAATGTAAGGTTTTCCTTTTTCTGCTGTTCAAGGGTACGGTTAAATTCTGTTTTCCTTTCCCGGAATTTCCGGAACAGTTCCTTTATTTCTATCTCCAAGGAATCATCAGGAGTTTTAAAATCTTCAATCCTTCCGCCTTCTTCAACGAATTTCTTTCGCTTGGCCTCTGTTTCGAGCTTGAATTTTTTATAGAAATTCAGTTTGATGTTATCCACATCTGTCATAATGGCCTGAACCGATTGGGCCTCAAGGAGGTCTCTCAACCTGCTAACAAGGTCTTCCCTGCTAAGGCTTGAGTAATTGAATTCAGCAAATCCACCGGGATCGGAAGCAGTAACGGCTGCCGGTTTTTCTTCAATAGGATCCGGGTGATCTTCGACGTCAGGGGTGACGGGAGCTTGGGTGGATTTATCTTCTGGCTCTGCACTCCCAGACACCTGTTCCCCAGGCGGGTCAGGTTGCCGGGACTCATCATTCTCTACTCTTTTCTCTTCTTCTTTAGTCGCGTTGGAATCAGTCTGTTCTTCAATGTCAGAATCCTGCTTATTTTCACCAGAAGAATTATCTCCCGGGAATGGTTCTTCCAGAACCGAGTCTTGTTGATCTATGATCTCCATTATTAGGCATACTTTACCAAATCAAGCAAATATGTGCGAAAATAGATATTTCACCAGTACTGACAAAGTTTTTTTCGGTAAATCAACGAATTCCGCCGGTCTTCACTATTTTTACCAAAAAGATCCTAAATGAGAATAGACATCATCAGCACCCTCCCGGATTTATTGAGCTCACCGCTGAACCAGTCCATCATTAAACGGTCCCAGGATAAATCACTGGCAGAGATCCACGTTCACGACCTGAGGGAATATACCACTGACAAACATAAAAGTACTGATGACTATGCGTTTGGAGGAGAAGCCGGGATGGTAATGATGATTGAACCCATTGACCGTCTGATAAGCAAGCTGAAACAGCAGCGGGACTACGATGAGATCATTTTCACTTCTCCCGACGGCGAAGGCTTCAACCAGAAAATGGCCAATGAATTATCAACTAAGAGGAACCTGATCATACTTTGCGGGCATTACAAGGGAGTCGATCAGCGTGTCAGGGATAAGCTCATTACCAGGGAAATATCTATTGGAGATTATGTGCTGACCGGAGGAGAGCTTGCTGCTGCAATCATAACTGACGCCGTATTGCGGCTGATCCCGGGTGTGCTCTCAGATGAAACCTCCGCCCTCACCGATTCCTTCCAGGATGGATTGCTTGCCCCCCCGGTCTATACACGCCCGGCAGAATACAAAGGATGGAAAGTTCCTGAAGTATTGCTCAGCGGAAACAAAAAACTGATTGATAACTGGCGTATGGAAGAATCCGAAAAGAAGACCCGTAAGATCAGGCCTGACCTGCTGAATACGGACGAGGAATAATTTCTAACGCAGGATCTTCCGCACAAATGCCACGGTAAAATATGACATCAGGAACAGGCCGGTAAATCCTATTATGCCGGATAACCACCTGATATTACCCGAAGGATAGTAATCCCCGTACCCAATGGTCAGAAAGGTAATGGCACAGTGGTAAAAGGATTTGGCCATCAGTGTCAGTTTATCCGGATCGCCCAGTGATGAAACCACATCGGCAGAAGTAAAATAGGTGAGGAACATCAGCAGAAAACTATAGAAAGTATAGGTAACCAGCATGCTGATTATTACCCTCAGGGGGTTGGTGGCATACTGTCCGGCCCAGTCAAAAACCAGCAATTTGAATCCGTGCAGGGGATACATCCAAATACCACTGACAGGCTTTTTATGAACAGATTCCTCGAGCATGGATTCAGATTCCATCCTTTTGAATTCCACGTATGCCTTGTCTTCATCATTATACTGGCCGGTAACGTTAAAATTCTCTTTCAGGGTCCGGAATTGTTCAGCTTTAATCAGCTTAGAGGTATCTGCCTGATTATAAATTAATTCCTTTACATGGTTCATCTTCCAGTCTATATAGATCCGGCCTATAAGGCGCATGCCTGAGAAATTGATCCTGTCGACATCAATCTCAAAATCATAGGGTTTCAGGTCAATTATGTCCCGTGCAATGGTATCGGACAGATCGATGAATTCGCACCTGGCCACCCTCAGATCGAGGTAGTTGTTAATATGGCAGGAAACAAGCGAAAGGGTTTTAAACCTGGAATTATGGAAGGATATGGAACCTTCCCCAAAATCTGCACGGTCAAAACTGGCATCCACCTCATCGAATTCCCCCAGCTCAAAAGTAATTTTTCCAATACCGAATTCAGCCCGTTTAAAGCTGATCTTACCGGATTTTATCTGGCAGGCCTCGAAGGATACATCCCCTTCCCCAAAAAACGAACGGTTGAAATTCACACGCCCGTTACCGAATTCAACAGTACGGAAATCTTTCGTTCCATTTCCAAATTCTGTTCGTTCGAATGAAATATCCCCTTCCCCGAATTTGGCATAATGAAAATCCACCTTCCCCTCCCCGAAAACTGCTACTTTAAAGGAAACATCTCCATCACCAAACTGGGTATTCACAAAGGAAACGTCCCCGTCACCGAAATCCGTGTTGACGAAGGAAATGACCCCGGTACCCAGTTCTGCGTCCTGAAAATCGACGGTATCGCGGCCAAAGCGGGAGTTCTTGAAATTGACATCCCCCGTGCTGATGGAAATATTGGTGAAGTTCAGGTCACCCAGCATTACCTGCACATGGCTGAAATTCAGTCCGCATTCATCGAAAACCGATGCATGAAAACTGATGGAGCTCCGTGCAAAAAATGCTTCCTCAAAATTCACAACACTCCCCATAAATTTCACATAGGCAAGATCGATGGGATAGTTATTATCGAAGAATGATCTTTTTGCACTGAAATTCGTGATCTCAATTAGATCTTTTGGATCCAGCTTATTCTCTGACCGGTATCTGGCCAGGGACAGGGCGCTTATATAGCAATTATCAAGAACCAGGTCCTTACCCTGTTTGATCCAGTTGAATATCTCCTTTTCTTCAAGGTACCCCAGGGTTTCTGTCAGCTCGACATGCCCGTCAGGTGAAGTAAAAGTCAGGCGGACCGTCTTCGGATAGCTGATACCCCCCTCGGAAGTAAAGGCTTTATTGATAACTTCAGTCCTGAAACTGGAATATTCCGGAAACATTGTTATGAGTTCAAAAAGAACAAATTTAAACTTTTTACACTATAATAAAATCAATTTCCCTTTAAGATCTGATTACTTGCCAGGTCGCGTTTACAGACCCCTGCATAAGGACAGTACGCACAACTCCGCAGGTCACCGGTCTGTGTGAAAGGGATGCCGGCATTAAATATCTCTTCGACCAGGCGGATCAATTCATCCTCAAATACCATGCTGACTTCATCATATTGCACTGCATGTTTTGTTTTGTACGGGTCACCCATTTTAATGGCATACTCATACAAAGGGCCATACATATCCTTCATCATGTATAATCCCGGCTTCAGGGGCTGATCTGTTTCAACCCCGGATGGCCGGTACAAGCTGCAATACAGCAGTACCTGGAAGACCGCTTTGTTCCTGTCCCTATCATGCCTGGTGAATAAGCCTTCAATACTGTTAACATCCCTGCTGGCAGAACCCGTCTTGTAATCGAGGATGCGGGTACATCCGTCCACTGAATCCACCCTGTCAATGCGCCCCCCCAGTCTTACCTTTCTGAAGGTTCCTGAAAAATTCACCTGTAATTCAGTTTTATGCAGTTCCTCCATTTCAATAATCCTCAGCGGGATATGCTTCAGATCTTCATTCAGAACATTCCTGAGATACTGCAACAGGACCTCACTGATCAGCAGGTTCTTCCCGCCTAAATCCGGCTGCCCCGATTTCCTGCCACCGCCCAGGGCTTTGAGAAATGCCCCGGTAACAGCATCAACATGCTTCTTTTCCGAGGCTATCAGCTCCTGGAGTTCTGTTTCGGTGATATCGCGTCTGCTCAAGGGTTTATAGAGTGCTGTTATAGCATCATGAAATATGGTCCCGAAAACCGGGGAATCAATTTCTTCCTCAACCACATCATTTTCCCTGATCCCGGCAATATAGCTCAAGAAGAAACGAAATCCGCACTCAAGGTAAGTGTTGAGCGCACTGGGTGACAAATA
>CAZILN010000392.1:0-10364 GCA_964540005.1 uncultured Bacteroidaceae bacterium
TGGGTCAGGATATTCTTGTGTTCCACCACAGGAAGTCTGAACATCTTATGCAGCTCCGGTAAAATAAAACCGGTCATCATACCCTTCATTTCATACGGTACACCCGGCATTGAGATGAAATGCCGGTCCTGTTTGGTAAACCACATCCCCGAGGCTGTTCCGAACCGGTTGGGTATCACCTTGCAATTATCTGGAAGCATGGCTTGCAGGCGGTTCAGTTCATTCATCTGCACCCCCCTGGAACCCAGGAACTTTTCTACCCGGTCGAGCGCTTCCTGGTTCATTTCCAGTGTACTTTCAAAATATGCTGCGAGTGTTTTTTTGGTTATATCGTCCCTTGTGGGTCCCAATCCACCGGTAAGTAATACCAGGGGTACTCGCTGAGAAGCTTCGTCCAGTGCCCGTGTGATCTCGTCAGGCTGATCCGAAACAGTAGTGATCTGCCTGACCTGTATCCCAATCGCATTCAGTGATTCAGCCATCCATGCCGAATTTGAGTCTATGACCTGTCCGATGAGGATCTCATCCCCTATTGTTATAATTTCTGAAAACATATGAATCTCATTTAAAAGCAAATGAATATCAGATTGGTAGAATTGCGAAGCTGATTAAAAATTATAAGGATACAAATATACCAAACTCCACGACTCGGTAATATTCCAAAAAAATGATAATTTTGACGGCTATACCAGCCTCCTTAGCTCAGCGGTAGAGCAGCTCACTCGTAATGAGCAGGTCGTGGGTTCAATTCCCATGGGAGGCTCAGAAGACATGAAGGCCTATTGCAGGAGTAGCTCAGGAGTAGAGCATCAGCAAGATTAATTCCCTTCAAGCAAATATTCCCTTAGTTTTTCAGTGCGGGGATTTTTTGTCAACTCCCCGGGATGTCCCTGTTCAATAATTCTACCGTAATACATGAATACCATATTATCGGCAAGACGAGCTGCCTGTCTTAAAATATGGGTAACAAGAATTATGGTATAGTGTTTCTTCAAATCCCTGAATAAGTTTTCAATTCTTTTACTTGAGATAGGATCAAGAGCTGAAGTCGGTTCATCAGCCAGTATTATCAGGGGTTTAACGGCCAGGCCCCGTGCGAGGCAAAGTCGCTGCTGTTGCCCTATGGATAGGCTTGTTGCCGGACTGTGCAAACGGTCTTTGACCTCGTTCCATAATCCGACTTCACGTAAATGTTTTTCTACCTTATACTCAATAAGGTCCTTATCCCGGACCCCTTTCAACCTTATGCCGTAGGCAACATTTTTAAATATCGACAGTGGCAGCGGATAAGGACGCTGTGATAACAATCCCATCTTTTGCCTGATAACAGATACCTGTTTCTGGGTATTCAGGACATCATCATCTTCAATGTAAATATTTCCTGATACCTTAAGCTCCCTGTACAGATCGGTCAGTTTGTTCATGCATTTCAGCAGGGTGGTTTTACCGCAACCGGACGGACCAAGAAGCACAGTAAGCTTATTCCTGGGGATTTCCAGGTTGATGTCTTTCAGAATATGGTGCTCCCCCGCATGTACATTCAGGTTCCTGATCTTTACAATATGGTCTGTTACCTCCGGGATCAATTTAAGTTCCGGAGTTTCTTTTGTCAGTGATCCGTAGTTTTGTATAAACATAGTCCTATTTTAAGTTTGTCCTGGAATACCTGGCTGACAGAAACCTTGCCGTCAGGCTGGTGACCAGGATGATTATGGTAAGTATAGCAGCAGCCGCAAAGGCCCTTTCCCTGACTTCAGGGATGGGTGAAGCCAGTTGAAAGAAAATAGCCAGGGGAAGTGTGGCGGCAGGTTCATTGAGGGCACCAGGTATCAGGTCGGTATAACCTGCTGTAAAAAGTACTGATGCAGCATCCCCTATACCCCTTCCGAATGCCAGGAGCACTGCCGTAATAAACCCGGGAAGACCTTGTCTGAACAGTATTTTAAACGCAGTCTCTGTTTTTGTTGAACCAAGCGCCAGGGAAGCTTCCTGCAAACCTATAGGAATAGTGCTCAGTACCTCATCGAATGTTCTTACCAGGATAGGAGTAATCAGTAAGGCTATAGTGATAATCCCGGCCAGAAGAGAGGCGTTCATTCCCAGGAAAAGCATCAAAGTGAAGCCAAAAGCACCGTAAACGATGGAAGGGATTCCCCATAATGCGTCAAGTAAATACCTGATGGTATTTTGTGTACGTTTATGCCTGATCAGATGGACATTGATATAAAGAGCAGCCGGAGCCCCTATCAGGATGGCAATGCATGTTGCCCCAAATGCAATAAATATTGACCCTAAGATGGCATTAAGGACACCACCCTCTCCCCCATAGTAATAACCTCCTTTAGGAATTTTAAGCACCATATCAAGGGAGAGAGAGTGAAATCCTTTCAGAAAAATAATAATAATAATAAAGGCCAGTATTGAGATTAATGAATAGGTGGCAATACCGGACAGTATTATTATTAACTTTTCTTCTATGTATTTTTTCCGGTTCACCGTGTCTTTGTTTTATGAATGAAATACCTGAAAAACAGGTTAATTACCATAATGATAAAGAGCAGAATCAGGGCAGCAAACATAAGAGCGGAATCGTACATAGGGATAGACAGCATTTCGCCGTAATTATTGGCAATCAGAGCAGGTAATGGATATCCTGCCTCAAAAGGATTGTGAGTAATCTGAACACGGTTCCCGACAACCATCATGACAGCCAGGGTTTCACCAAAAGCTTTGGCAACACCCAGGCCGAAGGCAGAGATAATACCCGGATAGCTTTTACGGATGACCACATTTTTTACCGTTTCCCAGAAAGTTGCTCCAAGTGAGAGTGATGCTTCTTTATGGCCAACCGGAACCGTATTAAATACCTCTACCAGCATATTCAGCATATAGGGAATGCACATTATCGCCAGCACCATGCCACCGGCCAGTATGGAATAACCTGAAGAATTGATATTGAATAAGGGCGCAAGTACATCCCTGACAAAAGGGACTATTATGAGTATCCCCCAGACTCCGTATATCACCGAAGGCAGACCGGCAAGTATATCGATTACCGGTTGCATGATACGTACGAGGGTTGCAGAAGCATACTGGGTCAGGTAAATGCCTGCCAGTAAACATACGGGTGCAGCAAAAATGAAAGACAGCGCAGTAACATAGACAGAACTAATTATAAATGCCCTGAAACCGAACTTTCCGTCTGCCGGGAACCATTCCGCAGATGTGATCAAATGAGGCAGGCTCTGTATTTCAAATAAAGGCAATGATTTTATTAACAGTGCAATACCCATGATCAAAGGCAACAGAAGGATCAGCGCCAGGGTGGAAACCATCCATGGATGTATGGTTCTGTCAAAAACAAGTCTCCTTAACATTATTTAATCTTCCAGTTGTTTCAAGTATGTATCGATCTTTTCCTGGTCTATGGGAACATATCCTGCTTCTTTTACAAACTGCTGCCCGTCGGTAAGGGTCCACCTGATAAAATCAAGCGTAACTTTTTTGGTGGGTTTCCCTTTTGAAACAAAATATAATTCCCGTGCGGGCGGAGATGGATAGGCACCCTCGGCAACAGCCTTTAAAATTGCATCGAAGGTGTCATAGAAATCTTCCTCCGGATCAATATGCCCGTTACCGTTCCTGTCCAGGGAAATTACTTCTATTCCCTTTCGTTTTACTCCTGTTTTAATATCATAAACGAATATGGTATTGTTAAATCCCACTCCCCTCGGATCTTTACTGACCGCTTCAGCCAGTCCGGGATCTCCGTATATACCAATTCCCTGGAGGTTTTCCTGCTTCCCCCCAAGGTACTGAGCCCATGTTCCCGCGGCACCGCAGGCATCGGAACGGGTGTAAACAACCAACTCATCTTTTTCAGTGGTTCCCAGCAGGTCCGACCAATTCTTTATCGTGCCGTCAATGAATATTCCCCTGAATTCTTCCCTGCTCAGTCCGCGCCTTTTCAGGAAGTCCAGATAAGGATTCTCAGCACTGATGGTAGGCAATACGGCATCTATTGTCAGTCCTACCCACCAGACACCCCTGTCAATTTCAACCTGGGTAATTTCCCTGGAGAACATGCCCAGGTCAACAACACCGGCCAGTGCATCTGCCATGCCTTTTCCTGCCCCCCCGCCCGAAATATTAAACTTGATCTCAGGATTGATTTTACGATATTCTTCCGCCCATTTTACGGTTAGGGGATACAGGGCAAAGGCCCCTGAAAGACTGATGGTAAGTTCCTTCTTTTTGGAAGACGTACAGGATGACAGCAGTATCGCTATTACTATCAGGTAAATCAGATGAGTTCGTTTCATAATATTGAACTTTTATGTTTTAATACAAATAGTTCAGGGTTGTTGAATATAAATTGTTGGATTTACTGTTAGCTGCAGGTAAAAGAATTGTGAATACCTGCTATTGCTTATATCTTGAATGGTCTCTAATGCGGCGGTCGGGAGGAAGAACAGGTAACCTGTTTCCAGTACTCCCCAATCGGAAAATTTACAGCTCAGGATCAGGTTGTTTTCATATCCCAGGGGTTTACTGGCAGGTGTGGAAGGATTAATTCTGGCAAGTTGAAAATAATGCCCGATGTTCCTGATATTCAAGATTTTTGAAAATTGATAATCCAGGTAGATATAATAATCCAACAGGCCTCCCTGCTTGGTATGAGAGGAATTATTCCTGAAATAATCCATAAACCCGAAGTATTTGTGCCTGTTTCCATAAAGTACATCAAATGCATGGTCCGTTTCCAGATCAGGCTTTATCCGATCATTACCCGATAGAAATCCCATCCCCGTTCCGCACACAAGATCACTTATTGTATAAGCCGCATCGGCATCTACCAACCAGGCACTTACTCCGCTGCCCTCCCTGTTTTTTCCGTACTGGTAATACACATTGCCCCAGAAATTCAGCTTATCATTATTGTACTCAGTATATATGCCTGTTGTCTGCCTGAAGCGGATGGTGTTGCTGGTATCTGTCTCTGTAACTCCTGAACTTATGTGCAAGAGTGAAAAAGAAAGATTCTCATTAACCACCCTATTTACCCACAGGTAGTCTAAGGATTTCATCCTGTCTGAGGGATAGGGGTTGTCAGTATTTGACACCTCAAGAGTATTCCAGACTCCGCCCACATGCAGATCAATAAGATTCAGTTTAAGTTTTAACACAACCGCATCATAAGCAATGCCATTTTGGTTCCAGTTCCTGTTGCCCAGGATCCTTTTGCTGTCATATACTAAGGGCTGGCGGCCTGTGGAAAGCCACCCCCATTCTCCTAGCTTTATTGATGCATATCCCTCAAACATTGCAAGGGAGGCATAATCGCCAAACACACCAGTGGAGCTTATCAGGTTCTCATCGCCCCATAACCTGACATCCTGCGGGGTAAATTTGAACTGGATATTTTCTGTCCGGTAAGAAAGGCCCAGCCTTGTGCGTTGTGATATTATTACAGCCGGTGTTGATCCCCTGGTGGCAAGCTTCTGGTAGCCATCCCTGATCTCAAAGCGGTTACGCAATTGTGCATCTATTGCAAACTGTGCCATTGTTGTGAAAGGAGAAAAAAGAATGATTGAAAGGATGATAAAAAATGCAATTTTGAGATGTCTCATGATCTAATATGTAGTTAAATCATGAGCAAATGTACTCCGGGTGAAACTGCCAGGAAACAGTTTTAAAACGTAAAATACAATTAGGTCTTTAAACGGATTGGTACGCTTAAATACGTACCCGATTTCAAACTTCCACGATACCTTTTTTTATGGCATACATTACCAGTCCGGCAGTATTCTTTGAACCGGTCTTAAGTAGCAGGTTCTCCCTGTGCTTATCGACAGTACGTTTGCTGATACATAGCAGATCAGCTATCCCCTGGTTTGATAATCCTTTACATATCTGGTACAATACTTCCGCTTCTCTTTCAGTCAGCACTCCTGTTTTATCTGGTTGTTTTTTCCTGCTGATGCTATTCAGGATGCCCGATAATATTTCCTGTGAGAAATAATTGTTACCCGATATCACCTGTTGTATGGCAGTTTCTACTTCCTGGATGCCTGAATTTTTTAAAATAAAGCCCTTTGCTCCTGCATCTATCATTTTTGTATAATAATCTTCATCACTGTACATGGACAGGGCTATGATGTTTAATTCAGGATGTAATGCAATTGCCTTTCCTGTTGCTTCAATACCATTCATCCCGGGCAAATCCAAGTCCATAAAGATAATATCCGGGGTCCTTTCTTTGAGCAGGTCAAGAAATTCCTCCCCGTCAGAAGCTTCATAAATTTCACCTATATAGGCGATATTGCTGAGAAGAAGGTTTAATCCTTCCCTGAATAACTGGTGATCATCTACCAGGATGACAGTAATTTTATCCATTCCGGTTCAAACTTATCTGGATGTTAATCGTAAGGCCCTCTTCAGGCCTGGTAAAAATATCGTAGGATCCGTTCAGGGACTTAATTCTCGATCTTATATTTGAATATCCCATACCTTTCTGCTCATATTCAGTCTTCTCGACATCAAAACCAATACCATCATCAATATATTTGAGAGAAATAAAATTCTCATCAGCCAGCAGATCGATATATATATTATGTGCTCCTGCATAATTCAGCGTGTTAGAAATCAGTTCGCAGATGATACGGTACAAGACCACTTCAATGTTATACGAGAAGCGCTTATTTTCAATATTGCTGTTCAGGCTTATTTTCGGGCCTTCCTGTATTGGTAATTTATTAATGAATGATTTAACTGCTTTCAACAGGCCAAAATCATTCAGCATATGTGGACTTAAATTGTTCGAGATCTCTTTTAAAGTGTATATGGACTCATCAATAAGTTTTTCAGCATTGGTCATTACTTCAATGTTCTTATTACCAGTTTGATGGCTCGCTGAAATAGCCATTTTGACTGATGATAACAGCGGTCCGAGTCCATCATGCAGTTCCTTGGCAAAATGTTGCCGTTCATTTTCCTCGGTTTTTATAATCGCGGACAAAACCCTTGATTCATTCATTCTTCTTAAATCATCAATTTGCTTCTGTATATTAAAAATCCGCTTGATGAATATCAAACTTAAAAGCATAATTATAGATATCAGAACACCTGTCCAGCTGCTCAATAATCCGGTAATTAATGTGCTTTGAGAATCATACACCTGGAGTATTTCGAATACCCTGCGTATGGCCATTAATAAAAAGCCACCGGAGATTAACCACCAGGCAATATTCGTCCTGGTTCGTTTTACCAGGGTCAGGGCTATAATAGCTGCACTGAACTGTAATATCACGGATAATATAAGGGCAATTCCTATAGGCATATCTTTTTTTAGTAAAATTACTCATTACTCTTAAACGAAAAACTTTATTCTTGGGATTAATTAAAGGTATAATAAGTTAGCCGGAATAGAATACCAATATGCGGGAGTAGCTCAGGGATAGAGCATCAGCTTCCCAAGCTTAACAGGTTTTCCTATAAAATCCTTTGCTCATAGTATTTATCAAGAATTATCCTTTCAATGGGATACTAATTGGGGATACAATTTTGACATGGAGATTTGCACCCTTTCTCTTTGTTTAGTTTCGTTAATTATATTTCGTATTACGTAGTTTGACTTACTATATCAGGTTGTATTCAACGAATTTTCGATAATTATTAGTAATAGCAATGCTCTTTTCGTTATATTTGCCTAAATATAAGTAGCATGACTACGCAAAATAAGTCAAAATTAAAAACACTCCTGGATAATTTAATGCCAGGGACAGTTGTACTGGCACCATGGCTGGAGGAGCTTGGAATATCTAGAAATTTACAGAGACACTATTTGCAGAGTGGGTGGTTGGAACCAATTGGCAGAGGGGCATATAAAAAGCAAAACGAAAAAGTCCAGTGGACAGGAGGTTTATATGCTTTACAAAATCAAGCCAGGCTTAAGGTGCACGTGGGAGCACTAACCGCATTGTCATTGCAGGGTTTATCTCATAATATTCGATTTTCTCAGGAAACCATATTTCTGTTTTCCCCATATAATGAAAATTTACCAAAATGGTTTAAAGACTACGACTGGGAAAATGATGTTTTCCATCAACAAACATCTTTTCTTCCTGAAAAGCTTGGCGTTGAAGAATCTCAGGTGGGTACCATTCCAGTAAGGCAATCCGTATCAGAAAGGGCTGTGTTGGAGACTATCTATCTGGCACCAAAAAAGACGGACCTGATTGAATGTTATCACCTGATGGAGGGACAAGTAAATCTTCAACCCAGGTTGATACAGGAGTTATTATTTCAGTGTAATTCGGTTCGTGTAAAAAGGATTTTCCTGTATCTGGCTGAAAAGGCTAACCATCAATGGTTGAAATTTCTGGATTTGTCAGAATTGAATCTGGGAAGTGGAAACAGATGCATTGTGTCAGGAGGCACTTACATAGCAAAATATCAGATATCCATTCCAAAAGAATTAGCAGAACTTTGATATCAGCAAAATATAGGTCACAGGTTAATTTGTTGCTTCAGGTAATGCCTTATGTGGCAAATGAAGAAATCTTTGCACTCAAAGGAGGGACGGCTATTAATCTGTTCATACGGGAAATGCCAAGATTATCAGTAGATTTAGATTTGACATATTTGCCTTTTGATTCCAGAACAACAGCTCTTTCAAATATCCATAATGGACTATCCAGAATAAAACAATCCATCGAAAAAGCCATCAGAGGATTAAAGGTAGTTTCTGTTCGACATGATGAGGGCAGGGACATAAAATTGAATTGTCAGTATCCGGGCGCACAGATAAAGATTGAAGTGAATACCACTACAAGAGGACATCTATTCCCAGTGAAATTTATGCAAATAAAGGATAAAGTACAGGAGGAATTTGGGAAGTTTGCAGCAATAAATGTTGTTTCACATGCGGAACTATTTGGTGCAAAGATAACTGCGGCACTTGACAGACAACATCCCAGAGATTTATTTGATATAAGACTATTCTTTGATAATGAAGGGATTACAGATGATGTCGGCCAAGGATTTATTGTTGCATTATTGAGTCATTATAAACCAATTCATGAACTGTTAAGTCCAGTTCTTAAAAATCAAAAATCTGCGTTTGATTCTCAATTTACCGGGATGGCTGCAATTGAGTTTACCTACGATGATTATGAAACTACCATGACTGAACTAATCGAAAACCTGAGTAATCTGTTAACAGATAATGATAAGAAATTGATATTGGGTTTTGTAAATGGTAATCCTGAATGGAGATTATTTCCCTTCGATAAAATTAAAGATTTTCCAGCAGTTCAATGGAAGCTGCAAAACATCACCAAATTGAAAACTGATAATTCCAGAAAGCATAAAACAATAATGAAATCATTAGAGAAAGTATTATTCGAATTATAGGAAGCATGTTAGAAATACATCATGCATAAGGACACAGACGATCTATTAAAAGAAGCATATGATACAATAATTATTGAAGCTAAAAAACTGACTCATGATTTGATAATACATTTTGGAGTTTTATCTTCCAGTTGTAAGGATGAGTCAGAATTCTTATAGAAGAAATTTTACAACTTGACGAATACAAATTGGAAGATAAACTTTATTGAGAGAGTAAACAAAATTCCAATAAGCAAACAACACTATGACTTCTGAAGAATTTCTATATTGTAATTGCACCTAAGGTGGAAATAGTTATTTTTGGGGAACCAAACAGGAGATAATTACTCCTAAAATTCACTCGCACACTCACACATTCCTGCATGCGGGAGTAGCTCAGGGGTAGAGCATCAGCTTCCCAAGCTGAGGGTCGGGGGTTCGAATCCCCTTTCCCGCTCGGGCACCGTGCTGGTAACAATCAGCGCGGATCAGTAATAATGCCGTCTCAGATCATTTTTGAGGCGGCATTTTCTAATGTGCCACACCAGGTATTGGTTTTATTTATTCAACGCCCTGATACGCTGCAGCAACGTGGGATGGGAATAATGAAAGAATACATAGGCGGGGTGTGGCGTCAGGTTGCTCAGGTTCTTCCGTGACAGCTTTTTCAGCGCATCAACCAGCGGCCGGGCACTATAGTGCTCACGGGCATAACGGTCAGCCTGGTACTCATTCTTTCGTGAGAGCATATTCCCTCCCAGTCCGAGTATGGTCGAGATCGGACTGTACAGTACCCCGAACGCAATCAGCCCGATGTGAAAACTGGGCTGCTCCACACCCAGGGCCTGAGAAAGCACAGGGCTGCCAATGAACAGCGACAGTATATAAAGGATCAGCCCGGTCTGGAGGGTGGATATCACCAGTCCCGTCAAGGTGTGTTTCTTCTTGTAATGCCCGATTTCATGGGCCAG
>CAZILN010000393.1:0-18679 GCA_964540005.1 uncultured Bacteroidaceae bacterium
AGTTGGAGCCGTCAAATTCAAGCAATCCGTCATTGTTTCCTATATAGATGAAGCCCTCCCTGTCGACTGCCACGGACCAGTTCTGATTACCTGCATGGTAAATGCTTTTATCATAATGAACAATAAAGGGTTTAATTGAGAAATCGGCCTTAAGCGGCATGGAAAGGCCGGCAACAATCATTAGCAGTATATAAAACTTCCTTAATTCCATATCATTGGTAAGCCTAATGCGGCTTACTGAGATACAAGATACAATTTTCTGAAATTACTGTATCATACTATTTCGACCGGTCGTAGTAATATTTTGCGGTCTTTTCATCATCCATCCGCGTATAGATGTTACCAAGGAAGGTAGCATACTGCGGATCAGGATTGAGCTTGTAGAGTTTAGTGAAATAATCAAGGGATGTTTTAAAATCGCTGGTAATGATCTTAAAGGCCTTAAGCAGTTTGTTGTACTGGCTGTTGGTGCGTTTCTTTTCATAAGCTTCCATTTCCTCCTGGTACCGGTTTTCAGCCTTATAGTAGTATTTTTCAGCAAACCACCTGAGAGCTGGTTCATTATTAGCATCCTGTGTGAGGATCAGCTGTGCGAGAGAATCACTCAGTGCTTCATTTTGCCTGGACTCGTTGATGCTCAGGTATACTTCAAGGATGTTGGTTTTTTCTTTGTAGCTGTCATCCAGGAGTAGCCACAGCTCATCTGCCAATTCGTAATTTTCACTTTCCTCACAGGTCTCGAACAGCCTGGCACGCATGCCGGGGGCATACAATCCTTCGGGGTATTTTTCCAGGTAAGTCTCCAGTGTGGTGATCTCTTTAGAAAGGTTGTCGATATGTAAATACCCCTCGGCTAATCCGACATACATCAACTCGTCATAATATCCTGATTGTTGTGCTTTTTCAAGGTAGGTGAGTGTTTTGTCGTACTGTGGGATCTCCCGGGCCGAAATGCCGGCCATGTAATAGATATACGCATCCGCTGCCTTTCCTCTGCGCTGGTGATCATTAATGACCTGCTCCATGTTTTCCAGGGAAGCGGTATAATTACCGCTCAGGTATGCTGCTTCACCTTCTTTGATGATCTGCACATATTTGCCTCCTGAGCATCCTGCTATCAGTAACAATAATAATCCTGAGAGTGTGATAGTAATTCTGGTTTTCATTATTCTGATAAATATGCATGGTACTCCCTGATCGGAAGTTTAGTTATGCTGAGCACTTCGGGGTTCAGGAGGGCAAAGATAATACTTAAAAATTCAGGATTTAAATGATTCTTCTATGATCATACCGTAAACCTCCCTTTCGGTCATGCCGTAGGCCCGGATCTGTATCGGGATAACGCTTGCCCCGGTCATGCCGGGGATGCCGTTAAGTTCCAGGAAATAGAACTCATCACCCGACCAGATGAAATCTATCCTTACAATTCCCCGGCATTCCAGCAGCTCATATATTTTTGAGCCGAGCTCCTGGCAGCGCAGTGCAGCTTTTTCCGGGATAGGGGCAGGGGTTACCTCCTCGGCGAATCCCTTGGTGTATTTAGCCTGGTAGTCGAAGAATTCGTTTTTGCTTACTATTTCAGTCACGGGGAAGATCATTTCCCTGTCAGTCAATTTAAGGAGTCCGCAGGTAAATTCCCTGCCCGCAATGAATTCCTCGACGATCACCTGGGTGTCTTCTTTCCAGGCAGCCTCCAGGGCTTCAGAAAGCTGGTCCCTGTTTTTTATTTTTGATACTCCAAAGCTGGATCCCCCGCTATTGGGCTTAATGATACAGGGCAGGCCAATGTGGCTGATGATCTCATCGGGACTGACCGCATTTTTTTGCTTCAACAGGACAGCTTTAGCAGTGGGGATATCAAAATGGCTGAGATAGGATTTGCACTGGTATTTGTTAAAGCTCAGTGCCAGGGATAATACCCCTGAGCTGCTGTAGGGGATCCCCAGCAGGTCAAAATAGGCCTGCAGGGTTCCGTCCTCTCCCGGGGGGCCATGCATGGCAAGGAAGGCAAAATCAAAGCACACTTTTCTGTCCGGGTGAGAGAAACTGAAATCATTCCTGTCGATGGGTACCTGCTGATCCTCTCCAAGTGCGACATGCCAGTTGTCTCTGGTGATATTCACTATATAGGAATTGTAATTTGACTCACTCAGTATCTTTTTAACCTGTTGTGCGCTTTTCAGGGAGATCACAATTTCCGAGGAATCCCCTCCTGTGACAATGGCAATATTCTTTTTCATCTAAGCAGGAATGTTATTTTACTAACGATGAGTTACTAAGGTAATAATTTTAATCAATCGGAAGACCTGTTCTCAGTGTAGCGCCTCCATTTCTCAACTACTGAATGCAGGTCATCCGGCAGGGGGGTATCGAAGCTCATCTGTTCTCCCGTACCCGGATGTTTGAATTCGAGTGTCCGTGCATGCAGGGCTTGCCTGGGCAGGATATTGAAACAGTTATGTATGTATTGCCGGTACCTGGCAGAGGTGGTACCCCTGAGTATCTGATCCCCGCCATAATCCGCATCATTAAACAGGGGATGCCTTATGTACTGGAAATGGACCCGGATCTGGTGGGTCCTCCCGGTTTCCAGTCTGCATTCCACAAGGCTGACATATCCCAGCTTCTCAATTACCCTGTAATGGGTCCTTGCGTGTTTGCCGGTTGATCCATCGGGGAATACCTGCATTTTTCTGCGGTCTTTAAGATTCCGGCCGATATGCCCCTCAATAATTCCCTCGGGTGGATCCGGTTCTCCCCAGACAAGGGCTGTATAAACCCTCCTGATGGTACGCTCGTAGAATTGTTTTGCCAGCCTGCTGAGCGCCAGTTCGGTTTTTGCCACCACCAGCAGCCCGGTGGTATCCTTATCTATCCTGTGAACCAGTCCGGGCCTGATCTCCCCGGACTGAAACATCGGGATGTCGCGGAAATGGTGCATCAGGGCATTGATCAGGGTGCCTGTGTAATGCCCTATCCCCGGATGTACCACCATCCCGGCCTGCTTGTTGATGACGATAAGTTCCTGGTCTTCATAAACCACATCCAGGGCTATCTCTTCAGGCAGGATCTCAGTTTCCCGGGGGGGATGGGGCAGAAGAATACTTATAACATCACCGGGCTTTACCTTATAATTAGGTTTTACAGGGAGTCCGTTCACGGTGATGTTGCCCGCCTGGGCTGCCGCCTGTATGCGGGTACGGCTGACTTCATGAAGCCTGTTGACCAGGTATTTATCCATCCGCAGCAGCTCCTGGCCACGGTCAACCTCAAGCCTGAGGTGTTCAAATAATTCTGTCTGATCACTTACATCTTCATGCATAGGGGGCCCGGCAGTGTTGGTTATTTTATTTTTGTATCAGGAATTTCCTGCTCAGTTGCTGCCCGCTCCTGTTCCTGAGGCTGAGCAGGTAAATACCGGCAGGAAGACTGCTGAGGTCTATTCCGTTTTCGAAACGACTGGTTTCTCTCACCAGCATTCCCTGCATATTGTATATTCGGGCAGTAAACCCCTTGTCTGCCAGCTCAGCCGATGGTTCTATCCTGATATGATCGTATGCAGGATTGGGATAAAGGTTCAGCTGACCGGGGGTGATGGATGGACTTGCGGCAGGATAAACGATCTCCTTTCCAAGAAGCGGCCTGATCATCAGGGAACCATGAAAGGAACTCCTGGTCCATTCCTGTCCCAGGTTATAATAAATCTTATCCTGGTTATCTATGTTCCTGTCGAAGCCCAGGTTCAGCATATCTTCAGTAGTCTTGATCCACCCGACATAAAAAATATCCTCTATTGCCAGTACTGAATCAAACTCATAGATCTTGTAATCGTTAAGCTCATTACCAAACATTGGTTTGGCACCCAGCTGGCTGTAGCGCAGGTTTCCCGGAAGATTGGTCACGGGGTTATGCCCCCAGATCCCCAGTATTAAGTAATCGCTGCCCACATCGTTCAGTATCCTGTTAAAGTACATTTGTACACCCCTGAGGGAATCTTTCTCAAAACTCTTGAAGCGGTATGCTACCCGTGCATTGATGGTCCCCTCACCACTGAGCCCGTAACCCAGTTCGGCAGATCCGTCGTCATAGGCATAATAGTTATAGAATTCCTGGTAGCGGTGTATCGTATCGTTCCATTTATAATCGAGCTCGTCGGTGACCAGGTAAGACCTCATCTCAAAAAGTACGGAATCAGCTTCATAAAAAATGAAGGGAAAGCTGTAACTGAAAATACAGGTGTCTTTTGCACCTGCCTGGATGTTCACGGCACCCTCGCTGAATTTTTCCTTTTTATATTCGGTCAGGTCCGTTATCTCCAGCATGCGTGTAACATTCCTGGCAGTGGTATCATTATTCCGGTATATAATGGGTAGCCGTGACTGGATATGGGTAGTGAAGGCCCGCTTGAAATGCCTCCAGGGTATAGCTTCATACTCTGTTATCAGGGATCCCAGAGAGGATAGCATGGCAACGTCATTTACTGCGGTAATATTGTTGCGCCTGGCAGTATCCAGGTATATGTAATCTATGTTCCAGTGGTCAACGTTTACGTTTTTTGAAGGGTAACTCTGGCTCTTTGGAAGACTGGCAAGGTTTTTAATGCGGAAACGGAATCCTTTTTTAAGGAATCTCTCATCCCTTACCGGGATAAAGACCTGCCTGAAATCTTCTGACTGTCTTCCTGTATCTGACCATACGGTGATCCACTGCTCCTGTTCAATATCAAAAAAATCAACCATCAGGGAATCCCCCCTCTCCGGTGCATCGCCCAGTCCCTGCGGCTGGTAGAAAAAGCTCAGGTAAACATCATTTCTCCCCGGGTAATTGAGGTTTATGGATTTTGATGTAAGGAAATCAGAAGGGAAGGGATCCTTGCTGTCACCGTTCAGGCTGCCATCCGAATAGATAGCATCGAGCGTTGCAACACCTACAGTAACCGGGTCTTCAGCATAGCTGTTGTTAATATAGACATATTGATCGGTCCAGATATTCTGATCAGGAATAAAACCCTTCCTGGAAAAATCATCGAAAAAAGGCAGCTCAAGAGTATCGACATTACCTACTTTCAGCCGGCCGTGATCAGAGCTTGGTTGCCCGGCTCCCCCGTGCAGACCGGTCCCACTATGCAATCCGGACAGAGGAATAAGAACTTCCTGACCGGATAGAACCGGAACGGGCAGGAATAACACTATGCTCAGAAGGGATATTTTACTGAGGTACATCATTCTCGTCAGGTATTCCAGGGTCACCGGGTAGTTCATACGATGTAGTATCACTGAGTCCTAATTTCACTGAATCAACCGTCAGCCAGATATCAACAGATGCTCCCAGGTTTATAAGCTGGGTCTCCTTATATACAGGCTTCTGTTTCCATATCCTGGCGGTGACAGAATCTTCTTTGTTAAAGATTGATCCATCGTAAATGACCGCTCCCAGGTTAAGGAACCTTGAAGTAATGAGATTTTTCGCTTCTTCAAGCAGCAATCCCATCAGTTCCGGTCCCACTGTCTTATCATTACTCAGGCCCCTTCCGAGGATCAGGTCAACCCTGGATCCTTTAATAATGGAATCTCCCTCCTCAATAACGTTGCCGTTTATTTTTTGTTGTAATACATTGTTTATCGCAATATCGGGGACGTAGGTCAGCCTGCCAACCTCCAGTCCGGCATTCTCGATCATAGCCGTAGCCTGACGCAGTGAAACACCCATGATGAAGGGCATACGCACCATTTCCGGATTAAATGCATTGATGGTTATGAAAATTGTCCGGTTTTTTTTCACTTTGAACTCGGGTGGTGGATTTTGTTCGACCACGCATCCCCTTGTTACCTCTGTGTTGTAGACCGAATCAACTACCTGGTAAAGTAGTTTTTTCTCAAGGATGATGCTGTCTGTTTCCGCGAGTGTCATACCGGTGAGATCCGGCACAGCCAGTGATCGGCCATGCCTGGTATAAATCTTCAGCCACAGAAATATGAAAGTGATAACCACCAGGGTGATCACAATGGCAATAAAAAGGTTTTTCCAAAACTGACGGCTTATGAGAAATTTTAGAAGTTCCATATATATTTTAAATATCAACCAGTCCGGTTTCATTGATCACCGAGGATTCCTGGTAGGTATCATAATCGGTGTTTATCTGCCACAGATCATGATCTTTGTTTTCAAGAATGTTTTCTGCTGCCAGAATTCCCATGACAATGCTGTGATCCTGGTTATTGTATTTGTAAGCTCCATAACGTCCTATGACGTGCAGGTTTTTTATGCCGTCGAGGTATTCCTGGACGGGCTCAATGACAGATTTGTAATTTTTGAAGTAAACCGGGTAACACCTGGGGATCTTAATAACATGACCCTCAGAGATAGTTGCGTCGGCTGTTAATCCGGTTGCCCTGGCTTCTTTTTTTGCCAGTTCAATGAAATACTCATCATCCTTTGTCCAGATTGGGTCCTCGAAATAGCACCAGTATTCCAGGCAGAGGATGCTTTCTTTCTGATTAGCATACAATTCCGGGATCCAGTTCCTGAAATTGGTCATTCTCCCCATTTGCAGATCTGCGCTGTGGATGTACAGCCACTGGTCAGGGAAAAGCTGAGAGTCTTCTACCTTAAGGTAAACAAGTATGGTATTTCTGAACCTGAGACTGTCTGCCAGTTCTTTAATGGATCCGGGTACCCCCGGAAGGCGGGTAACCAGGAGGGAGATGGGCATGGTGGATACGATTTTGTCATATTCCCTGTTCTCACCGGATTCCAGGACAATGGATGCCGCTGTATCATCTCTGGTCAGTACTTTTTCTACTGTGGTGGTGAAATGCATATGCCCCCCGTTTTTGATGACAGCATCAGCCATTTTCCTGTAGATCGATCCCGAGCCTGTAACAGGATAGGCAAACTGGTCGACCAGGGTTTTATGCATGTTTTTCCTTTTTTTCAGCAGGGCATTCTTTACAGCTTCGTATAATGAGAGGCGTTTGATACGCTGTGCTGCAAAATCGGAATCCAGCTCAGTACATTTGATTCCCCATAATTTTTCACTATACGTTTTAAAAAAGATCTGGTACAATCGTTTACCGAACCTCCTGCTAACCCAGGATTCAAAGGTCCCGGTATCACGGGCAGGAAAGATCTTCTGTTTGAAATAACTGAGCATGCAGCGGGCAGCCTCAAAGATTCCAAGGTTCCTGAGTGCATTCCCTGCTTTCAGGGGATAGTCAAAGAAACTGCCTTTGTAGTAGATACGGGTTTGCCGGTTCACCATCCTGTAATCCTGTCCGGCTACCTCAAGCCACAGTTCATTCACACGCCTGTCATGGCTGAAGAATCTGTGAGGCCCCATATCAACGGTCTGGTTCCAGAGTGTCAATGACTTTGCCAGTCCCCCGGCATCACTGCTGATCTCATACACATCCAGGTGAGTAATCCTACCCGAAGGGATTTCCTTGGATATCTGGTAAGCTGCGGTAATTCCCGCTGGTCCGGCTCCGATGACTGCGACTCTCATTGTAATTTCAGAAAGGACAAATTTAAACTTTTTACAGGGAATTCGCTATTTGAGTATAGCGGTTGGCTTCATCAACAAATCCCTGCTGTCTAAGTATTTCTGCCAGAGTGATGTAGGAAGGTTTAAAATTACTGTTGACCTCGATGGCTTTACGGAAGTAATTCTTGGCTGTTTCATAGTCATTCTTCCTTGCATAAGCCAGACCAGTATTGTGATAAGCAGTAACGAAGCGGTAATTGATCCTGGTGATCCTGATAAAAGTAGTAATGGCTTTATCAAGTTCACCCATATTCATATAAGCGATCCCTATCATGTTAAGGGCCTTGTCATAATCGGGGTAAACCCCCATGCATTGTGAAGCAACCTCAATTGCCCTGTTGTAATTCCGGGTGGCGATACATGCTTCCGAAAGCTTCAGCATGGCGATCTCATTTAAGGGCTCTTCCCTGATCACCTCCTCCAGAAGGGGTATGCCCTCAAGGTAGTTCTTCTGGTCAACCATCTGTATGCCCTGATAATCTTTTTTACTTTTCCTTTTAACAATGGCGCATACGGGTACAGAATCAACCCTGATGGTGTGGATGGTATTGTACGGGGGCCAGAGGTTATTTTTCAGCTGGTCCGGACTTATATAATTACAAAAATACACGGCATAGTCCCAGTCATAGGATCCCCGGTCATAATACCTGGTATACAGGCTGACGGCCTGTTCCCTGTTATTCCTCAAATAATAACTGATTCTGGCATTGTTTGCTATCCTGACCTGATTAGAGTCCGAGCGGGGTAAGTCTTCAATGACGTTTTCAATAAGCCATTCAGTTCCCTGCCTAAGGCTGTTAAGGTAATAATCGGTCTCAAACCTACCATAGGCTGCATTTGTCCCGCCCAGGATCTCGTTGAAATAAATATATTCAAAGGGATGGTTGGCGATAATGTGCCGGGCCGGGTGGAGTATGCCCAGGAAGAGCATTCCGGATACAACATATTTCAGGTACCCGGAGCGGAAATGTCTGATCAGGGTGTCGAAGCTCAGGGCTGCCAGGACAGCCATAGGGGAAAAAACGAACAATACGTGCCTCCATCCTCCGTACACGTTGGAATTCTTGTAGATGATATATGCAACCGGGAACAATACTGAAAAATACAGTAAGAAGGTATACACTGACCTGTATTGTTGCCGGGACATCTTATAGAGGAATGCATTCATGACAAATCCAAGGAGTATGATCACGGGAACGGTATACATGATGTTCTTTGGAAGATAATACCAGGGCAGCATGTTTGACCAATGAATGCTTCCGTCGAATAATACCCGGATGGAGACGGTGATGTTTGACATCATCCTCAGGGCCTCGAATGGATTGGAAAAGGGTTTCTGAATCCCGTAGGGCCATACAAGCAGACTAAGGAGGTAGGCCGCTATAGAAATGATTACCAGGTATACCAGTCCCTTCCAGACAAACTTCAGGTACTCCGCGGAGAATAGTTTGAATTCCCAGCGGGTAACAAGTAGGTACAGGCCGGCAAAAGCAAAGGCATAGGGTATCAGCATGAGTCCGCCTATCCGGATACTGATGGTAAAAGCTATTCCCAGGGTGATCCAGATGGCCGTTCGTAAGGAAAAATGAGGCAGCTTTTTCAAAAAGCGGAAGATCTGGTAGATGGTGAACGCATACCCGAGAGCGAAAGGAATGTCAAGGGGGTTGTTAAAAGAATGACCTATAAACCTGGGAGCGAAGAACATCAGTATCAGGGTAATGAGCCCTGCCCTGTAGCCCGCCAAAAAAATTGCCATCAATCCGCATACCAGCATGGTAAGAAAGCCTGCAACCGCAATCATGGCATGCCGTACCTCGTAAGGATTCTCTACTGAGAAGATCCGGTTAACCACATATGTGAGCAGGTCAAATGACTGACCGTAATAATTCAGTTTATGCTGGGGATCATTCAAGGCAGACTGGTCCTCATGATCGGTGGCATAATAATTATAGACTTTTTCCGCATGCCAGTAATGTTTTTCGTCATCACCGGAGATCCCGGCCTGCCGGCTCATGAGGGGCATGAGGAAAAGAAGGATGACTGCAACTGCCACGAAAAGGATGCGGTACAGTGAGGTATAGGGCAGAAACCCGTATCGAAGATGTGGCCTGGTTTTATATTCCCTCAGCGGGATCATTATATTCCAGTTAAAGGATTGCTTCTGCCTGTCCATTATTGCCCGGAAAGAGATATTTTTTTTATAAGTATCTGTTTTCAGAGGGGAGAGTTGTGAGATCCGGCAAACACCTGTCGGGATGGAAAGCTTGTCAATTAAAAAGCTGAGATCCTGCTGATAATCACACCCGATACCTGTTTCCGAATAATATTCAACAAGATCTTTACGGCAGAAGAAAACCGGCCCTGCATTATTGCTCCCCGGCGTTTCTTCCTGTCCGAGAAAACTGGCCACAAGGATCCCATAATCACTGATCTGGTCCTGTTTAACATAGAAGAACTCATCAAGGTTAAATGATTTCTCTAGATGATCAGCCTCGATAAACAGTATATGTTCCTTGCTTGCCTGCTTAATGGTCTCGATAAAGGGTGAAGATGCCGGATCACCGGTGGATTCAAGGACTTTAATGGATTTCTTCTCCAGATATGATTGCAACTCTGCTGAAGCCTGGAGTTTTTTATTAATAGCCGGCGGATCAGCTGATGAGATCAGGATCTCAAAATCCTTCTCGTAGGGTTTCTTTATCTTACCGACAGATCCAAGCAGGTGGTCTATTCCTTCGGGATCACCTGAAGATAATACTACAATGGACAGGCTCAGGGTGTGTTCCCGTATAGACTCTTTCCGTTGTTTCGGTTTAGACCGTCTCGACATAATCCATAAAAGTAAAAAAAATTAGGAAGCCCTCTAATTGGACATATGATTTGGAAGATTTGACATCCTCCCTTCCGTGAACGAAAGGGATTCCTGAGGCTTCTACAAAGCCATGGGCAGTACTTCCTTGCGGTTTCCTGCAGGTTCCTGCTGCCGACCGCTAACGCGGTTCGCTCGACAGGTCATCCCCGTCTGCCCGACGGTTTTTATGTTCTTTGCAGCATTTATATCTGCATTTTCCTCATGACCACAGGCTAAACACCTGAAAACATCCTGTGAGAGCCTGTTCTGTTTTGCCGTGTGACCACAGCATGAACAAGCCTGCGATGTATGCCTGTAATCTACTTCGACCAATCTTCCACCGTTCCACGAAAGCTTGTATTCCAGCTGCCGACTGAACTCGAACCATCCCTGGTCAAGGATGGATTTGTTCAATCCGGACTTTGCTTTAACATTCCTCCCAGGATCTTCCCGTGTCCCTTTTGCAGATGCACTCATGTTCTTAATCCTTAATCCTTCAACGTACACTTTCACGTGGTTTTTGCTGATCTCTGTACTCAATTTATGAAGGAAGTCTGATCGCACATTAGCTATCGTGTGATGAAGCGTTGATATTTTTCTTTTCTGCTTATTCCAGTTCTCTGATCCTTTCTTTTTCCGCGATAGTTTCCGCTGCTCCCTAGCCAACCGGTCATCATGCCTTCTGAAACTGTTTACCCCTCCAACCATGGTCCCGTCTGAAAAGGCTGCAAAGCATTTTATCCCTGCATCAATGCTAATCTCAGTATCAGAGGGATGCATTCCGGTTTCAAGCATCTGCTCCACCTGGATGGATGCATGCCATTTCCCACCCCTGCGTGTTACAGAAATGTTTTTAACCCTGCCTTCAATTGCGCAGCTCCTGTAAAAACCTATCCAGCCGATCTTAGGTAAAAATATTCTTCGATTATCAATCTTACAACCCTGGGGGAACCGGATGCCGTCTCCCGATCCTTTCTTTTTAAACACTGGTATGCGCTTCAATGGCTGGTTCTTATCAAAGGCGTCTTTGAATCCCCTTTCAAGGTCCCTGAGCTTTTGTTGTAGCACCTGGGATGGGCACTCCTTCAGAAAACCGTACTCATCGGATCGTTTCCAAAGGGTCAGCCAGAAAGCCAGTTCATTGTACCAGAGCATACCTTGTTTGTTCTCCAACCGTTCCAGGTTCAGGGCAAGGGCCTTATTCCAAACAAAACGTGAGGAACCGCAAAACCTTGAGAGTTTTGACCCAATTTCATCATTGGTCTTTAAACTAAATATATATGCTTTTCGTATAGTTTGCATTACTCTTAAATATACAAAAAAAGCTGATATTATGCAAGATTTCACGTAGTTAAAAACATGCTGTTTGTTCGATTCATATGCATTTGGTCTTCATATACAAATTTGATTAAATGTCTGGGTCTTGTCACTGGGAAGAGACCAGAACTTACCCAAGTGTTAATACCATTAATTACAAAATATCGCAGTATATGTTAAGAAAAGTTTTATATGTCCTTATATCCCGCCCCTGAAGAGAGCGGGTTTTACGGACATGTGGATAAATACTACCTGACACCGTGCAGCTAAGTAGCAGCTCTCTCTATCTGTAATGTCATTTGATATGGATAGTACATTTTCCACCTGACATCACGTAGTTTATGTAGTGGTAAATGTACTATCCTATCAAAAAAAAAGCCGTATCACTAGTTATGATACGGCCCTGCTTGAAAATATCTTTTCTTATACCTTATGCCTGGGTTCATCCGAAACGGTCAGTTTTTTTCTTCCTTTTGCCCGTCTTCTGGCTACTATTTTTCTTCCGGTCACCGAAGCCATTCTGCTTCTGAATCCGTGCTTGTTCTTTCTTTTCCTCCTGGATGGCTGGAATGTCCTTTTCATCTTTACTAACGCTTATAAATTTCAGACTGCAAAACTAGTGTTTTTTTACAGAAGACAAAACAATGAGACATGAATTTTTCAATCCCTGCTTTTGCATGGATTGATAACAGCAGGTTCAACCGGAAGACATACAATTTTCTTGGTTGCGAAATAGTCTTCTTCAAAATAATCTGATACAGGTACAATGCTTGCTTTACCTGAAAATACTGAGAGTTCCTTACCCAGCTCTCCGCCTGTCAGGTAAAGTATTCCGGCAGCATCATCCCTCAGGTTTTTCTTGACCAGGCTGGCAAATTTCTCAAATCCTGTCACTGCCCTGCTGATTACAACCTGGTAGCGCTCCCTGTGGTCTTCTATCCTGGACCAGACGGTCCGTATGTTTTTCAGTCCCAGCTCCCGGCTGACCTCATCAACCACTGTAATTTTTTTCTTTGTGGCATCAAGAAGGGTAAATTCTTTATCCGGACAGATTATGGCCAGGGGGATGCCCGGGAATCCCCCTCCGGTACCGACATCCAGGATACTGCTGCCATTGGTGAAAAGGCTGATCCTTGCCAGGACCAGTGAATACAGCACATGGTGGAGGTAGAGATGTGAGATATCTTTCCTTGAGATAACATTGATACGCTGGTTCCAGTATGTATAAAGCCCTGATAGCTTTTCCAGGGCCAGGTACTGATCCAGGCTGAGATCCGGAAAATATTTCTTTATAAGCTGCATCGGGTGGTAAATAACAGCAGCCTGCTTACATTTTAGCGCTGGTGTTTTTAAGGATATTGAAAAGGAGTTCCCTGGCCCTGAATAATTGTGCCTTTACTGTCCCGATCGGAAGTTCCAGCTCCTCAGAGATCTCCTCATAGGAATATTCTTTGAAGTAGCGCAACTCGACCAATGTCCTGTACCTGGGTTTAAGCTTATTTACCACGTCTCTTAAAAGCTTGATCTTCTGCTTATTAATCATATTTTCCTCAGGGTCCGGGGTATCGGATTGTATGGTAACCGATGCAGTATCCTGGTCTTCGGTACTCCCGTCAATTGATACGGTTGCTGCTCTTTTTTTCCTGATGAAATCAATACAGTTATTGGTGGCTATTTTAAAGAGCCAGGTACTGAAGGCAAAATTTGGGGTGTACTGATCGATGTTCTTAAAAGCTTTCCCGAAGGCTTCGATGGTCAGGTCTTCAGCATCACTGCTATTATTCACCATCTTAAGGAGCATGAAGTAGATGGCATCGCGATACCGGCCCAGCAATTCAGCATAGGCTTGCTGGTCACCTGAGCTGGCCCGGCTGACGAGCGCAAAATCATATCTTGCTTTATCTGAAAGGTTGGGATTTAATTCCATCTGCTTCTTTTATGGTCCACAAAATTTACAAATAACAACAGTGCATTAAAGACCGGTATCATAAAATCAAGCAAGGGCGAAATTAGCAATAATTGCTTTTCATGCAAATGCCGGCTTGCATAATAAAATATCAACATTTGTGCCAGTAGTCGTGTAAAAAAAACCGGGAATATTACTACAGGCCAGAAGGAGCTGGAAATTAAGAAGATGAAACTTAAATAGAATCCCATCCTGCTCAGGTTTTCGGTCCCGATAAGCATCTTTGATGAACCGCGGTACCTGGGGGCGGTCAGCAGGTGCCTTCTCTTCTGGTAGTACCAGTTTTTCCATGTAAGTTCCGGTACTGAGCGGGTATGCGCCTGCTCACTGATCTCTATCCTGGTATTGTATTTTCGTGCTACCTGGTTTATAAACAGATCATCGTCTCCTGATATTATATGCGTGTGCCCGGCAAATCCCTTATTACTGAAGAACAAGGATTTCCTGTAGGCCAGGTTACGTCCAACTCCCATATATGGCCTGCCTGCCAGGGCAAAAGTAAAATACTGCAGTGCAATAAACAGGGTATCGAACCGGATGATTATGTTCAGCAATCCTTTTGTCCGGGTATATCCTCCGTATCCCAGGACCACCCCCGTGTCTTTATCAAAGTTGCGCTGCATCCTGCTCAGCCAGTGTTTGGACTGTGGACGGCAATCTGCATCGGTCATCAACAGCCATTCGAATCTTGCCGCTTTGATACCGATGGTAATTGCCAGTTTTTTTCCCCGGCTGAAATCTTTACCTTCCTTAATGGAACTTATTTTCAGGTGCGGGTAGGTCTTCTGCAGCTCCCGGAGCAGGTCCCCTGTTCCGTCTCCCGAACGGTCATCCACCACAACCACTTCAAAAGCAGGGTAATCCTGCTGTAAAATAAGGGGGAGGTTACGACGCAGGTTTTCTTTCTCGTTACGTGCACAGATTATTACGGATACAGGGAGTCTTGAGTGATAAGCCCTCTTTGGCCAGTGCAGGATAAAACGGGAATAGATCCCCAGCCAGTATACTAATTGGGTGGCCGCAGATAATAAGAATATTGCCAGGACTATCTCGTTAAGATACCTTATAATGAATTGCACGTAAATGGTTTTGTAATGAGATCAGGCAATTTTATTAAAGATTTAGCTAGCAAACAAATTAGCTGCGATAAGGCTTTCAGTTTTTATCCACATTTAAAGTATATTTGCGCATACCCCGGGGGAATATGAAGTTTGAAATAATCAGTAAAGATGATAAGTCGGCAGCCCGTACGGGAAGGATCAAATGCCCTCACGGGCAGATTGAAACCCCCGTTTTTATGCCGGTGGGAACTACAGGAACCGTTAAAGGGGTTCATCAGCATGAGTTAAAGGGAGATGTTAATGCCTCCATCATCCTGGGAAATACTTACCACCTGTTTCTGCGGCCCGGTATAGAAGTAATCAGGACAGCCGGGGGTATTCACAGGTTTATCGGCTGGGACCGCCCAGTGCTTACTGATAGCGGGGGGTACCAGATCTTCTCCCTGGCAGAACAGAGGAAAATCTCTGAATCGGGTGCCGAGTTCCAGTCCCATGTCGATGGGACCAGGCATAAATTTACCCCTGAAAACGTAGTTGATATTCAGAGGATCATAGGAGCCGATATCATCATGGCATTCGACGAATGCACACCCTATCCCTGTGAATTTAAAGCGGCACGGGAATCCATGGAGCTGACCCACAGATGGCTTGCAAGGGGCTATGAGCATTTTCTGAACACCGAAGCTCTGTACGGATATGATCAGACTCTCCTGCCAATTGTCCAGGGCAGCATCCATGAAAATCTCAGAAAAATGTCTGCCGAATACGTATCCTCCCTGGATCTTCCCGGGAATGCCATTGGCGGACTATCAGTGGGTGAACCGGCTGAAGAAATGTATGAGATGATTGAACTAGTAAACCTGATCCTCCCTGACTCAAAACCAAGATACCTGATGGGTGTGGGAACACCTGTGAACATACTCGAAGCGATAGCCCTCGGAGTGGATATGTTCGACTGTGTTATGCCGACACGTAACGGGAGGAACGGGATGCTGTTCACTTCACAGGGGATTATAAATATAAAGAACGAGAAGTGGAGGAACGATCATTCCCCGGTTGATCCGGATGGAAATTCATACGTTGACGCACAATATTCCAGGGCATATCTGCGTCATTTGATCATGTCAAAGGAACTTCTGGGTGGCATGATAGCCAGCCTTCACAATCTCTCTTTCTACACCTGGATGATGGCTGAAAGCCGCAGGCAGATATCAGCAGGCAGTTTTGCTTCCTGGAAAAGTAATATGGTCAAAAAATTTTCACAGAGGTTATGAGCCGTTTGGGACTGAAAATCATCGATTTTTATATCATCAGGAAGTTTCTCGGGACATTCATCTTCTGTATTGCACTCATACTGACAATAACCGTAATATTTGATTTTTCAGAAAAGATTGACAATTTCATTGATAACGATGCCTCCCTGCGGGGAATTGTATTTGATTACTATCTGAACTTCATTCCTTATTTTGCGGTGCTGTTCAGCTCCCTTTTTACCTTTATTTCAGTTATATATTTCACATCAAGAATGGCTTACCGCACCGAGATCATTGCCATTATAAGCAGCGGTATGAGCTTACACAGGTTGATGGTCCCTTACCTGATATCATCCACCATCATCGCCATATTTTCCTTTCTGCTGAGTGACCTGGTAATTCCTGACGCAAACATGGAACGGTTCAAATTTGAGGAAGACTATATACACAGGAGTCCTGTCAGGTTTACACAACGGAATATTCACAGGCAGATAGAACCGGGGATATTCATTTACATGGAGAGTT
Source organism: uncultured Bacteroidaceae bacterium (assembly GCA_964540005.1). Taxonomy (GTDB): domain Bacteria; phylum Bacteroidota; class Bacteroidia; order Bacteroidales; family SM23-62; genus CAZILN01. The sequence continues at coordinate 16,517 of CAZILN010000393.1, forward strand.
TCAGCAATGTATCTGATATCGGTCATAAATTTTCAATGGAGAAGTTTGAAGACGGGAAACTGGTATCCAAAATTATTTCGGATTACATTAAGTGGGATTCTACCATTAATAAATGGACCATTCGTAATTACTACATCAGGGATATAGGGGAGATGGAAGAAACCGTGACTTCAGGACGGCGCATTGATACCACGCTGGCCATACATCCTGACGATTTTAAACACAGGGATAACTGGATGGAAACCATGAGCATCAGGGAACTGAGCTCCTATATTGCCCGTCAGAAACTGAGAGGAGAATCAAATGTGGTGGCATACCAGGTTGAAAGGCACAAGAGATATGCCTACCCTGTTTCTGCACTGGTGTTGACCCTTATCGGTGTTTCTGTATCGTCGAGAAAGGTAAAAGGGGGGATCGGAATGCAGATAGGGATAGGATTACTGGTGGCTTTTTCCTATATACTTTTCATGCAGTTTTCGGCGCAGTTTGCTATAGGAGGCACCCTGAATCCCGGATTTGCCGTATGGTTACCCAATATCATCTTTTCAGGGGTTGCCTTGCTTCTGTACAGGATGGCTCCAAATTAACATGAAAAATTTTTTTTAATGTATATGATTTTGTAATGTTGTAGTCCCATTCCAAAGAACTCAGAACAGATTCAAAATCCATAAAAAAATCCGGAAATCATGGCAATGAAGAGAAAAATCCAGGAATTACAGAAGAAGCGCGAGGAAGTCCTGCAGGGAGGTGGTGAGGCAGCCATCGAAAAACAGACTGCAATGGGAAAACTGACTGCCCGTGAGCGGATCATATCACTGCTTGATGAAGATTCTTTTCATGAATATGACATGTTTGTGGAGCATGAGGCCAAGGATTTTGATATGGATAAAAAGACCCTTCACGGGGACGGGGTCGTTGTCGGAACCGGCACCATTTATGGGGCCCCTATTTGTATCTTTGCACAGGATTTTACGGTAGCGGGGGGATCGCTCGGTGTGATGCATGCCCGGAAGATCACCAAGATCATGGATCATGCACTCAAGATGAAAATGCCGCTTATTGGGATCAATGATTCAGGGGGAGCACGCATACAGGAAGGCGTTAATTCACTGGCCGGTTATGGAGAGATCTTTTTCAGAAATACCCTTAGTTCCGGTGTGATCCCGCAGATATCTGTCATCCTTGGACCATGCGCGGGTGGAGCAGTTTATTACCCGGCCCTGACTGATTTTGTCTTTGTGGTGGATAAGATATCCAAGATGTTCATTACCGGACCGGAAGTTATTAAGACCGTACTGGGAGAAGAGATCTCAATGGAGGACCTGGGAGGTGCAAGGGTACACAGTGAAATTACCGGCAATGCTCATTTTTACGCTGAAAGTGAACAAGAATGCTTTGAGCAGATAAAAAAGCTGATCACTTTTATACCCTGGAGCAACCTTAGGAAAGCCAGAAGGTTCCCACCTAAAGAACCCAGAGAGGAATACAATATTGAAAACATTGTCCCCGGCGATCCCAAATTACCCTATGATGTCCGGAATGTAATCCGTGCCATTGTTGATGATTCTGATTTCCTTGAAGTCCAGAGCATGTGGGCCGCGAACATGGTCATAGGTTTTGGAAGGCTGAACGGGGAAACAGTGGGCTTTGTCTGTAACCAGCCCCTGGTACTGGCCGGGGTCCTGGATGTAGACTCTTCAGATAAAGCTGCCAGGTTCATACGATTCTGCGATGCCTTTAACATACCGATAATTACTCTGGTTGACCTGCCCGGGTACCTGCCCGGTGTTGACCAGGAACATGCCGGGGTGATCCGCCACGGGGCCAAGGTGCTTTATGCATACAGCGAGGCAACCGTAGCAAAAATGACTGTCATTCTCAGGAAAGCATACGGGGGAGGGTATATTGCCATGGCATCCAGGCACCTTCGTGCCGATTTCGTTTTTGCCTGGCCGGGTGCCGAGATTGCAGTTATGGGTCCTGAAGGGGCCGCCAACATCATCTTCCGGAAAGAGATAGCTTCAGCCGAGGATCCTGAGAAAGTCCGCAAACAGAAGGTAAAGGAATACAAGGATAAATTTGCGAATCCTTATGTGGCTGCTGCAAAAGGCTATATTGATACTGTCATCGAACCGGCAGAGACAAGGAAGTTATTATTGCATG
>CAZILN010000394.1:0-2435 GCA_964540005.1 uncultured Bacteroidaceae bacterium
TGATGCATTATTGACCAACCTGGTGTCCACCGGTTCACCCTTTGCAACAGGTGAAACAGGAACAGGGACCTATACCTACTATACCACACAGACTGTTAATGCCTGTGAGGGGCCTTCCACAAGTGTGTCGCTGGAGATCAAGGCTGTGCCAGGTGCACCAGGAATATCAGATGAAACCGTGTGTTTCGGTGATGCAACACCCGATCTGACTGCTACAGGTACTGATATCCGGTGGTATGATTCCCCTGCACTGGATAATATGCTCGATTCGGCAACGAACAGCTTTGTAACAGGATTGACGGATCCGGGTTCGTATGACTATTATACCACCCAGACAATTAATGGCTGTGAGAGTGAATACAGTACGGTTAACATGACCATTTTCAGCCAGACTGAGGAACCTGAAGTGTCAGGAGATACAATATGCTTCGGAGAAACAAATCCTGTGCTGAATGCCACTGGTAACAGCATAAACTGGTATGATGAGGACACATTGATCCATGAGGGAGAGGACTACCAGTCCATAGAGATTGCACCCGGCGAATACACCTTTTATGTTACCCAGACACTGAACGGCTGCGAAAGTGATCCGTCCACTGCTGTATTTATAATTTACCCGATTCCTGATCCTCCTGAAGATACAAGCCTGGTCATCTGTGCGGGTGAGCCGGCCGTTTTTGATGTTGATGGTACCAATGTTAAGTGGTACAATGATGAGGGCCTGTTGCAAGTGATTCACACAGGGGCCACCTTTAATACCGGTATAACCAAGAAGGTTGATACCACCTTTTATGTGACACAAACGGTAAACGGATGCACGAGTGATGCAAAGATCCTCAATCTTACAGTAAATCCACTTCCGAATCCGAATGCAGGAACGGGTAAAATAATTTGTGAGGGAAACAGCATCGAGATAGGATCCCTGCCGGTTCCCGGAAACAGTTATGACTGGACGTCAATACCGGCAGGAGAGACATTTGAGGTCTCAAATCCGGTGGTTTCTCCTATTGTTCCGACAAAATACATACTCACCGAAACTATCGATGAGACCGGTTGCAGTGATACAGCTTCTGTCCTGGTAAATGTAAACCAGACTCCTGATGCGATAGTTGCTAATGATACAGGATTCTGCGCTGACAATGTACCGGGTTATGATTTAGGTTCAGAGTCCATCATAGGGCATACATACAGATGGACCTCCATTCCTGACGTTTTCACTGATTCAGTAGCTAATCCAAATGTAATACCGACCCAGACAACAACATATACCCTCACGGAGACCATTACCGGGACAGGTTGCAGCCATGCTAATTCTGTTACGGTTACCATTGCTTCAATTCCGGATGCTCCTGAATGCACGGATGTTAAAAACTGCTTCGGAGATGATCCTGCGGCTTTGACAGCTACCGGTACGGATCTTAAATGGTACAGTGATGCCGGCTTATCTACCCAGGTTCATACAGGGGCTGTTTATAGTCCAGGCATCATAAATGCAGGGACCTATTCATTCTATGTTACCCAAAGCCTTAGCGGATGCGAAAGTGCATCATCGATGATTATATTAAGTATATATCCACTGCCTGAAGTATCAATAATCATTACCGAAAGGGAAATCCCTCGTGGAAATAATACCATTATTACTGCTTCCGGTAGCTCAAGCTTTATATGGGACCCACTGGATGATCTGACGACGATCAGTGATTCTTCAGTTTCTGCTGATCCGGTCCAGACAACTATTTATACTGTAACCGGTACAGATGCTAATCAATGCAGTAATTCAGCATCAGATACATTGTTTATAAATTGTCATGAATGCACACTGAACAATACCCTGTCTGGTATTTCAGGTACTATCAATCATGGCTGTACAAATGATAACTACAACAATAACGCTGATTGTTCCTGGTTGATCTCGCCGATCGGTGCGGAACAAATATACCTTTATTTTGATCCGGAAAAGTTCGATATTTTACCGGGTGATCTCGTCACAGTATATGACGGTCAGGATGCCTCAACAGGAACTGAACTGGAAAGATTTGATAATAACAACCGGCCAACAGGACAGATAATTGCCGGAAATGCAATGTATATCCACTTTACTTCGGATACAGAAGGAACCGGTGGCGGATTCCAGGCTGTATATTCCGATGATCCCTCGACAGGAATTAGTGACTTTATAGATGATACATATACAATTTATCCAAACCCGACAGATGGATTGATTATCCTTGAAATTACTTCTTCAGGAGGGGAAGAATTAATACTTGGTCTCTATACCAGCCTTGGACAATTAATGCTGACCAGGGTATTAAAACTACCTGAGGGCAACATCCGGGAGGAAATTGATCTTGAAAAATTTCCAGGCGGGGTCTATTATCTGAGGCTTATGAAAGAGAATAGTATTGAAAGCCGGAAGATAATTAAGGAATGATCCT
>CAZILN010000395.1:0-9646 GCA_964540005.1 uncultured Bacteroidaceae bacterium
CAACATGGTTTTTTCATATTTCGGACTTGAATGGTTTCCTGTCTTCACCAGTAAAACCACCGGTTGTTTTAACCCTTTTAAAAACATAATGCTTAAAAAAACAAGGAAAATAATCTCTGCTGATATATACAGTACTATAAATATATATTCCGGCAAGCTATTGTGAAGATTCGTCCATAAGATTGAATTGCCTATCAGCAGCGATTTCCAGATGATAAAACCAATCAGGATAAACTTCAACCAGGACAGGTTAATGCGTTCAATCGAGGAAAACCGGTTCTTTATTTTTTTTACATAATTTTTTAATACAAGCAGGGATACAAGTGCATATAAAAAGAACTGGATGAGTTCCAGAAGGTCGTACAACCGCTCTTCATATGTATCGAATAAATATCCTGCTTCCAGGTAGTCTCTAAGCAGATCCGCAGGGGCAGAAATATACCTGAAAATAAATACTATATACAGGATAAGGAACGGGGCAAAATGAAAGTTGTCGATATTTCTGATCCTGAACTCCTTATTGGTAAAGGAAAGAACATACAGATACAAGAGGGGCACATAAAGGAAATGAAAAGGGTAAACGATATAATAGTACTTAGGGAAATTCTCATAGATCAATCCGGCCAGGGCGGTGAAATGGGTTGCTATCCCTCCTGTTTCAATAATTAAGATTGTCAGCAGGAATGCTGCAAGGATTGAACTGCTCTTTTTCCTGTTAGATCCTTGGGAGAGCAAAAATACAGCGAATAATAAACACTGGAAAGTGGTTATGAAATGAAAAATATTCTTGATCTCGTGCCACATGTATACAAATATAGTTATCCCTTGGGTGAATGATATCAACGGATCGATGATTTTTCATTTTTCCTTGTCCCCGCTGCAGGATGGTCCGTGTTTTGTTTTTGTTTGTTACCTTTATAGCTGATAACCATTTTTGCCGGCAAGATATGAGCCACCTGATAGCCCCGTCAATTCTTACTGCCGATTTCCTGGAACTGGGAAATGAGATACGTATGATCAATGCCAGTGAAGCTGACTGGATCCACCTGGACATCATGGACGGGGTGTTTGTCCCCAACATTACTTTTGGTTTCCATGTGATCAGGCATATCAAAAAACTGGCCCGGAAACCCCTTGATGCTCATTTGATGATAACGGACCCTGACCGGTACCTGACAGCATTCAGGGAAGCCGGTGTTGATAAGCTTACCGTCCACCTGGAAACCTGTGTGCATCTGCACCGGACCATACAAAAGATCCATTCGCTCGGGCTGGATGCAGGGGTGGCCATTAATCCCCATACGAATGTTGACCTGCTGGAGACAATTCTTCCCGATCTCGATTTGGTACTGAATATGACGGTCAATCCGGGTTTCGGTGCTCAGGAATTCATCGATTTCAGTTACGACAAGATCAGGGAGCTCAGGAAACTTATAAAGAAGACCGGTTCCAAAGCCCTTATACAAATAGATGGGGGAGTGGATCTGGGTAATATTGCCGATCTGCGGGATGCCGGCGTTGATGTCTTCGTTGTCGGCAATTCCGTATTTTCCTCAAGCGATCCTGCAAAAACCATCCAGCAGCTCAAACAGGCCTGATACCAGGTTGCCGCTGAATCAATTACTTTTGAGATGGTGAAAACAGCTTTTAAATACAGCCTTTCTGTCTTTTTTTTGATGAGCCTGGCCGGAGAGGCCGGTGCACAGCTTGAAACACCGCTGCATATCCGTTCGGGGATGGTGGTGCAGCGGGATCATGAAATCCCCCTCTGGGGCACTGCCGGCAACGGGGCGAAGGTGATCGCTGAGCTGAACGGTTTCGCTGATTCAACGACGGCTGCGGCTGACGGATCGTGGGAGATCAGGCTTCCTGCCATGGATGCAGGGGGACCATACGAGCTGCTGGTCAGTTCGGGTGGACAGGTGCTGTCCTATAATGATATATATGCGGGTGATGTATGGCTGGCCTCCGGGCAATCCAATATGGCCATGCAACTGGCAGAGACAGAGAATGCCGCGCAGGAAATTGCAGGCACGAATAACCCGCAGATCAGGCAGTTCAGGGTAAGCACCGTACTGGGCAATTTGCCGGATAGCAATATCCCGGCAGGAAGTGCCTGGACGCCTGCCACACCTTCTTATGCAGGCAGTTTTACAGCGGTCGGGTACTATTATGCCAAATACCTGAATGCTCATTTAGGTATCCCGATAGGAATTATTAACAGCTCTTATGGGGGCACCAGGATTGAATCATGGATGAGCAATCAAATGCTTGGTTTTGATGAGCAGGACATAATTCTTGGAGATAGTTCGTCATATCTTCAGCCGACAGTTGCCTATAACAGGATGCTTCTCCCCCTGGTGCGCATCCCTTTAAAGGGGGTCATCTGGTACCAGGGAGAATCCAACAGCGGGAGTATGGATGATGTGTACGGGTATGGGGTGCTGTTTAAAAAATTGATTACCTCCTGGCGCGCACTCTGGGATTTGGGAGACCTGCCGTTCCTGTGGGTACAGCTTCCGAACACCGGTACGGAGGCCAATGAAAGCGAACCGGGTTACTGGGATGCGTGGCCGCAGCTGCGTGCCGCACAGAGCAGGGCCCTGGTGCTTCCCAATACAGGAGAAGCCACTGCCATTGACCTTGGAGAGCCCGATATTCACCCAATTTATAAGCAGCCGGTTGGTGAACGCTTATCTCTTGTCGCCCGGCACCTGGTCTATAATGACAGCCTGGTCTATTCCGGACCGCGGTACAAAAGCCACCGGGTACTGGACAATGGCAGGATAGAGATCTCATTTGATCATGCGGGCAGCGGGCTGGTAGCCAGGGACACTGAAAATGGCATGCTGAAATGGTTCTCCGTGTCGGATAAAAACGGGTGGCTGGTCAGGGCCAACGCTATGATTGACAGCAATAAGGTTATGGTCTGGAGTACGAATATAACCGAACCGGTATTGGTGAGGTATGCCTGGGAAACGAACCCTTTTGACGTGAATTTTTACAACCTTGAAGGACTCCCGGCGGTGCCCTTTATTTTCAGGGTGAATGATCCGGGCTTCCGTATAGCATCCTATACGGCCAGTACTGAATACCTGTTTAAAGGGAACAGTTCGGTGATCTCCTGGCAGGTCAACGGAGCAGACAGTGTCACGATCAACGGCATGCCTCTTGATACCATCGGGGCCATCAGGGTATGGCCGAAGATCGACTCAAGTTTTACTGTTAAGGCATGCAGCAGGACAGACCCCGGCCTGATGGATTCGGCCACCATCCGGATAGTGGTTGAAGAGCCCGTACCGACGATTGAAGTCAGTACTGACCAGGGACCGCTGATATCTCCCGGTACGGAGGTTTCCATTACGGCCGATGCCGCAGCACCTGACGGAGGTACGGTGACAGAGGTCAACTTTCTTGTTAACGGCCTGATCTTTTCAACCATCACCCAGGCGCCTTTTGAGACTACCTGGATCCCGGAAACGACCGGTACTTATTACCTTACGGGCTGGGTGACCAACCACAGGGGGATGACTGAGACTTCCGATACGCTTGTGATCGAAGTGATGCATTTGAAAAGGCTGGTGCTGGAGGCGGAAGATGCCACCATCAACGTATTGCCAAGGATCTATAATGACAGCCTGGCCAGCGGGGGAAAATACGCAGACCTGACCACTTACTGGAAACTGAGCTTTACCGGGATTGAAATAGTGAACGAAGGCTATTACCTGCTGACGATTTGTTACAAAATGAATTACGGGACACCCAGGCTCCAGGACCTGCTTGTGAATGGAACAATAGTAGAGCAGATCTGGTTTGAGGGAGCGGATGAAACAAGCTGGGAGAAATACTATGTTACCATTCCCCTGGAAGCCGGTGAAAACACCATTTCACTCCATGCAAACTGGGGCTATATGAGTATTGACTACATAGAGATAGTGTATGAAGATGTGACCCGGGTTGCGCCATTCCTGGAAGGTGGCGAGCCAGGGCTGAGCTTTGATCAGAACATCCCGAATCCGTTTACCACGGCAACGGAGGTTGCTTTCTCCCTTCCCGGCAGGGGAGATGTCAGGCTGGCCCTTTATGATATTTCAGGCCGGCAGGTGGCGATGCTTGTGAACCGGCAATTGGAAGCTGGCAGGCACAGCTGCTGTTTTGAGCGAGGCACGCTTGAAGCAGGTGTTTACCTGGTGGTGCTGAGATTCGGGGATGAGGTGAGGGTGAGGCGGATGCTGATACAGGAATAGTTATCCGGATCACGGGAAAATGGGGAACAGACCGCGGCAATTTTACTGAAGAAACAGAGATCCCAATTTTCGAATCACATCCACATCAGCTTATGTCAATCACCAGGTTTTTCCCCGCAATACTGGTTTGATACACCTTAAGCGGGCCATGGGCCGGTCCATCGGTAACACCGCCTTGTATATCATATTTTGAATGACTGAAGCTGACGCACCGCAAACGCTCCAGGTCAGGATCATAGGCAATTTCACGACCGGCATGGGTGCAGCGGTTTTCAAAGGCCAGGTATTCATTCTCTCCGGTTTTGATGATCAACACTTTTAACGGCTCATCCGGTTCCTGGTCATGCCTGAGTTTCACGGAGCTTCCGGTTTCCGCGAGTTCGGGTATTTTCTCCAGGTCAAGCACTATTTGCTGTCCTTCTATCTGGAAGCTGTCCTGGCTCGCCTCGCTGGTGTTCGATATACCCGTGATCATAGAGCAACTATTCATTCCAATTCCACAGGTGCATGCTGCAGCAGCCACCGCACCGGTTTTTGTTATAAACGTCCTTCTTTTCATGGTTCTGAGTTTTTTGCACGTTATTATTTGAGCAGTAAGGTACTTGTCCTTACCAGGCAGTATCTTTTTACAGCTAACAAGTTATCCAAGCTAATACATAATTAGTCATTTTCTGTAAGATTATCAAACCACTCGCTAAGATCAATGTGGCCTTCAATGTACTCTATTGATTCCTTGTCCTGGGCAGGGAAAAAGTCATAATTTAAAATATGTTCAATTGAATCGATGGTAACGGCAAAGGTATAGAGTTCTCTATCCGAATTTGTGGCGCCTAAAATAAATCCTATCCCCTTATATGTGGGATAGGAAATATCTACAATAAGCTTAAAAAATTGTTTTGGTATGCCGACCCGGTTGTCTCCTATCAGGCTGTCAATATCTGTCAGCACCGGTCCTGATATGATATAAATGCTGTCATTTTTTACCGCCCATTCTCTCACCTTTTCTTCCAACGGTCAAACCCGCTTCCCCGGTAATCATTTATATCAGCAGAAAGAGAGACTATGCCGGTATCTGTTTTAAAATTGTTGCTTCGCGGGATGGTGCTGCTGGTCAGCATGTCCCGGGTAAATATATAGGCTACCCAGTCAGCCTGTTCAAATTCTTCATTATAGGATAAGATAAATCCGGATTTCCTATACAGCGTAGCATCTGATCCCCGGGGGATGCCGTCTGAAATATCGAATATCTTCAGCTTAAGGTTGGCGGATAAAGCAAGCCTGTCCGGTTGATCTGCAAACAGGATGTAATAGCCAACAGATCCTGCAGCAGCAATAAGTATAATAAAGGAAATGATGCGTTTAATTTTATACTTCTTTTTCATGGTCCATGAATTACTTGATAAGGTGAATATACATAGATAATGAAAAACTGAAGCCCGGATTATCTGCATTGATACTTATGCCGGGATGACGCCGTCTTCACTTTGATCCGATTTTAACAGCCCTGAAAAAAAACACGGTCAGGCTGAGCATGACCAGGGCCAGGGCGGCGTGAATATGCATGGCCTTCAGCAGTCCGGTGGCATCACGCAGATAGCCCAGGGCAATGTTCCCGAGGGTTACTCCTGCACCAAAATGAAATGCCCAGATCAGCGCCTGGCCGGTGGTACGCAGATGATCAGGAGTCCGTTCCTGCACAAATTCCACCACCCCGAGCAGAAAAAAGGCAATGGTTATGCAATGAAATATACTGAAAAAGATGGCCGCTTCCGGTTTAGCGATCAGGCCATACAGTACCATCCTGGACAGGGATACCCCCATGGACAGGAGGATCATTTTCTCGGCACCAATTCGCTTTACGATTTTGGAGCCCAGGTAAAAGGCAGGTATTTCCGGAATGGCCTGGACAAAAAAGACCCATCCGATAAATGAAGCACTGGCTCCTATATCTTTGTAGTACAGGTTTATAAACTGCATCAATGGCGCCACTGCTATTCCATACAGCAGAATTATCAACAGGAAGAATAATAAGCGATTGTTTCTGAAGAATACCCCGAAACTACGGAAGGTTACCAGGCTCCTTCCGGTGACAGGTTTGACGGGGAGGGTAAACAGGTTATACAGTGTAAGCAGCAGGAACAAACCGGAAGAGATCTTAAAAATAATTTCAGTTCCCTGCCGGGCCAGGTATCCTACGATCAGTGATATTGCAGCATAACCGGCCGAACTCCACAACCTGAACTGACCAAATGAGAAGCGGGTACTTCCCCGTACAAATCCCATGCACATTCCATCCACCACGGCACCCGAAGGCTGGTGAAAAACAGAAATGACGGCAATGAAAACAATCATCCAGTGAAATACCAGGGTCTTCCCGATAATAAATACCATAAACGCACATACCGTCGATAATAGCAGCAGGACCCTGTTGTTTCCGTATTTGTCAGCAAACATTCCCCAGAAAGGGACCACCAGGGCAGAAGTGGAGATGAATACCGCATTCAGGATCCCTATCTGCATGCTGCTGAACCCGATACCATCCAGGTGGAGGTTGAAAAAAGACTGCCATCCGGCAAAGGCACCTACCAGCAGGAAGTAGAACACAGGGAGCTTGTACTCTTCCCTGATTTGCAGGGTCCGCTCACTTAGGGCACTGATGAGACTCATGCCCTAAAAGTACTTAATCTATTTTTCAGTATTATTACTGTCCCAGGTAAGTCTTCAGGATTTTACTCCGGGTGGTATGTTTGAGTCGCTTAATGGCTTTCTCCTTGATCTGCCTCACCCTTTCCCTGGTAAGATTGAACTGCTCCCCGATCTCCTCCAGTGTATGGGGGTGCTTTCCGTTGAGGCCGAAATAGAGCTTGATTATGTTGGCCTCACGATGGGTCAGGGTAGATAAGGCTCTTTCGATTTCTTTGCGCAGGGATTCGGTCAGCAGCCCTTTATCGGGACTGGGAGCGTCAAGGCTGAGCATGACATCATACATATTCCCTTCTTCTCCGTCAGTGAGGGGAGCATCCATGGAAACATGCCTTCCTGAACTGCGTATGGCTTCTTTTACGTCTTCGGGTGCCAGTTCGAGTGCCTGTGAAATTTCGAGTATTGATGGTTCCCTTTCGTGCACCTGCTCCAGCCTGGCGAAAGTCTTATTGATCTTATTAATGGAACCGATTTTATTGAGAGGAAGCCGGACAATCCTGGCCTGCTCGGCCAGGGCTTGTAGTATTGACTGCCTGATCCACCAGACAGCATAAGAGATGAATTTAAATCCCCGGGTTTCATCAAAACGCTGAGCCGCCTTGATTAATCCGAGGTTTCCTTCATTAATGAGATCCGGCAAGCTTAAACCCTGGTTCTGGTACTGCTTGGAGACAGAAACCACGAACCTCAGGTTAGCCATTATCAGCTTCTCCAGGGCTTCTTCATCGCCCTTTCGGATCTGCCTGGCCAGTTCAACTTCCTCATCTGCAGAAATCAGGTCGACTTTCCCTATTTCATGCAGGTACTTGTCCAGAGAGGGAGTTTCCCTGTTGGTAACCTGTTTGATAATTTTAAGCTGTCGCATTGTAATGTGATTATTCGTCGTTATACGTATTGAACGTTGAAAGGTTTCAGGTATTTTATAATTATTGTGCTTTTACGGGCTTGATTCTAATTAATTTCTAAATAGGCCCCGGTCCTTCCTGAGGCCCTGATCCTTAAAATATATTGATTTATTTTTTGGTAATTCTTTCTAATTGATTATTATTGCAATGGATTTTCGATTACACCCATAAAAAGCTGGTTATACAGCTACATTTCAATCGTTAGCGATACCCAATTAAATTATTGAATTTCTTCTTTCATAATATAATATCCTTACATTAACGTTAATTCCCATTATTATCTATGTACGACATTTTAGAATTAAACAAGAAGCTGCTTCCTGAATTAAAAGAAATAGCTAAGGATCTGAAAATAAAGAGGGTAGAGGCAATAAGAAAACAAGATCTTATCTATAAGATCCTGGATCAGCAGGCCATAATATCTGCTGACACCAGGTCCAATAAACCTGCAAGCTCAAAACCTCAGATCAAATCCAGGGAAAAGCCCACTGGAAGAAGGGATAATAAACCTTCCAAACCTGCCACTTCTGATGGTTATAAGGATAAGGGCCCGGATCAGAGGCCCCCTCAGGAAGAGAAAGACAAACCTCCGAGAAGGCAGTTTGAGCCAAAGAAAGATTATAAACAATCCAGGTATTATAAAGATCGTCCGGAATCCAAAAGCAGCAATGATAATAGGGGAGAAGGTAATAACGATCCATGGACTCCCCCGCACGACCAGGAAAATAACCAGCATAAACGCCCGGAGCGCACAGATCACCCGGAGCGCACAGACCGATCAGACCGCGCAGACCGCCCGGAGCGCCCGGAGCGCACAGACCGCGCAGACCGCGCAGACCGTCCGGAACGCCAGGAACGCCAGCCGCAGGAAAAAGTATTTGAATTTGAAGGCATTATATCAGCATCGGGTGTACTGGAGATCATGCCCGATGGTTATGGCTTTTTAAGATCATCTGATTATAACTATCTCAATTCACCCGATGATATATATGTATCACAATCCCAGATCAAGCTTTTCGGATTAAAAACCGGTGATACCGTTACCGGAACAATTCGTCCGCCGAAAGACGGTGAGAAATACTTCCCGCTGATCAAGGTTGAAGAAATTAACGGGCGCAACCCTGATTACATTCGTGACAGGGTTCCCTTTGATTTTCTTACCCCCTTATTCCCGCAGGAAAAGTTCACCCTGGTGCATAAAACAGAGAAAACTACCCTGTCATGCAGGGTAGTGGATATGTTCGCGCCAATCGGGAAAGGGCAGCGCGGATTGATCGTTGCGCAGCCGAAGACCGGTAAAACCGTCCTGTTGCAGGAGATAGCCAACGCCATCGCTGCCAGTCATCCCGAAGTATATTTGATAATCCTTCTGATTGATGAAAGACCTGAGGAAGTAACTGATATGCAGCGGAATGTAAATGGTGAGGTTATTGCTTCCACTTTCGATGAACCGGCAGAACGGCATGTACGTGTAGCAAATATTGTACTGGAAAAAGCCAAGCGCCTGGTTGAATGCGGACATGATGTGGTCATACTGCTGGATTCTATTACCCGCCTGGCCAGGGCATTCAACACTATTGCTCCGGCCTCCGGCAAGGTCCTCTCGGGAGGTGTCGATTCCAATGCCCTGCAGAAACCCAAACGTTTCTTTGGTGCTGCCAGGAAAATTGAAGACGGCGGATCACTGACCATCATATCGACCGCCCTTACCGAGACAGGATCCAAAATGGATGACGTGATTTTTGAAGAGTTCAAGGGTACCGGTAATATGGAACTGCAGCTTGACAGGAA
>CAZILN010000396.1:0-8956 GCA_964540005.1 uncultured Bacteroidaceae bacterium
CAGGATACAGGAAAGGGACTATATTGTCTGTGCCGACAGGTATAATGTTTATATATTGAACCGAAAGGGACAATCAAGGATAAATGTGAAGGAGCATTTTCCTGTTTCCAGGAATAACAGTTGCCTGCTCGATCGGGGATCACTGGAATCAAAACCAAGATTGGTAATGACTGATACTCTTGGACATATTAGGTATATTTACCTTGACGGATCTGTGGAAGAGATATCCCTCAGGGATTTCGGACCGGATCATTATTTTGATTATCAAGATCTTGACGGGGATAATCTTAAGGAGTATATTTTTATTGACGAGGGTAAACTTGAAGTATATAATTCACAGGGATCAAGACTGTTCTCATTTGATTTCGATATACCGATCATGCAGAGGCCTGTCATCTATCAGTTTTCCGGGAGCGACAGGAAGATAGGGATCATTTCAGAGGGAAATGGTGAGATCTTTCTAATAAATAACGATGGTTCTGTTTACCAGGGATTTCCATTATCAGGTTCGACCATGTTCAGCATAGGATTTTTTAATACTTCGGCTGAAAATTTCAATCTTGTTGTTGGCGGATCTGAAAATTTTGTGTATAATTACGCCGTGAAATGAAAGCATTTAAATATATTAATATGAATATATCTTATTATACCAGACTTTTAGTCTTTGGAGTTCTGGTCCTGATAACCTTTTCCTGTGGGAAAGAGTTTACAGGGGACTATAACTTTGATGTGGAGTATACGCCGAGTTTTAAAGGACCTATAGCATACGGTGAACTATCGCTGGAGGACATACTGAACAGGTTCGATACTACAGGACTGATATATGCTAATCCCGACGGGCTCATTAATTTTGCCTACACAGGTAAGGTTAACAGAATTTCCGCAGCGGAATGGCTGACCATTAATCCTCAGCAATTCAAGGAGATACTCCTGAGTTCACCGGGTGATCTCACCCCATTGCTTTTCGAAGCCGCGGTCGCTCAGCCAATTAAGATCTCCGATGATTATGAATTTGTATTTGACAACGGGGAGCGTATTGACAGTATACAGCTTAATCAAGGAAACCTGGAGATCATTGTGGAATCCAGTATCCGGCATACATCCGTGATCAATCTTTCTTCATCGAACATCTATAAGGAAGGAGGGGACACCCTCAATGAAATAATTCAGATCAGTGATGCTTCGGGTACGTATAGCTCTGTTTTTAACATACCGCTTAACGGGGGGAAGATTATCCTGGACAATAGCCATCAGGATACTTCTTTACTACCCCTGAATTTCGAACTTATTGTTACGCCTTCAGGTGAGGGACTCCTGGCTTCTGAAGAGGTTAAGGTCACACTCAATATCGGGCAAATGCGCATTAAGGGTGTATTTGGGTCAGTTGGTACCAGGGAAATACAGCTGATAAAGGACCAGGAGTTGAGCCTTGATATATTCGAAGGTTTATTTGAAGGGAACGTCTCCTTTGCAAATCCGCGCTTTTCGATGATCACATACAGTTCGTTCGGAATACCGCTTGGATTTATATTTGATAATGTCAGTGTTACAATGAAAGACAGCTCTGTAATTGATTTTATTATCGATGATGATTATTTCGTGATTAATGGTCCTGACTTCAGTAACTTCGGGCAGGTTGTTACTTCTGTCATAAAGCTGAACAGGGATAACAGCAATATTGATGAATTCTTTTCTACTGATGTACGGAGTATTGTGTATTCGGCCCGCCTGCTTACCAATCCTGAAAATACGGGTACAGGTGATAATTATTTCCTGGATTCAAGCAGTATAGCCGTAGATTATGAAATATTACTGCCCATGAACCTCAGGACAGAGTACCTTATTTTACAGGATACCATTGATTTTAATATTTTCAGCCTTGAAGAAGGGCGTGAATTGGATTTGGAAGCGCTCAGGATAAATATTGAAACTATTAACGGTATGCCCCTTGACCTTGATCTGCAGGTGTACTTTGCCGACTCGAATTATGTGATACTTGATTCATTGTATTCAGATGGCGAGACCAAATTGCTTGCTTCAGGTGAGTTGGATGAATTCGGCAGGATCATTCCACCAGAACCTAATAATTCGCCAATTGATCTGACCTTGGATCAGATCAACAGAATACTGGATGCCAAATTTGCCTTTCTTAAGGTCACAATTTCGACACTTAACGCCGAGAATTCAGATGTAAAGTTCTATTCTGATTATTCCCTGGAATTTCATCTGAGTACGGAGGTGGATGTAGTTTTGAAGACTTCAAGCAGTAGTAATTAATTATTGACGAAAAAACAAATCAAGATATGATGTGCAAATTCAAGATTCATGGAGTACTGTTAGTTTTCATTCTCCTTAGCAGTTTAGGTTCTGAAGCAACAGGACAGTACAGCACCACAGCCTACCATATGTATGGGATTCCCCAGGCCAATCAGTTAAATCCGGCCTTCCAGCCTTCCTGCAGCTGGTACCTTGGCATGCCTGGCCTTTCTCCATTCAGGCTTAAGGTGGAGTCAACATCCATTGGGTATAACGATATTTTTACCTATGATGACAATCTGAACGCATTCATAAGCTTTATGCATCCGAACTCCGATAAAGGCATCTTTATGGATGCATTGAAAACGCATAATAATATACGTATGGATGCCAGTTTTGATATTCTTTCTTTCGGATTCAAGAAGGAACAAATGTTTTTTTCATTAGATATAACCGAGCGGATCGAAAATACCATCATCCTGCCGGAAGATTTTTTTGAATTTGCGGTTTACCTGAGCAAGCACCAGGACAGGTTCTCATTTGCTGACATGGGTGGTTATTCGAGATACTGGCGTGAGATTGCTATTGGCATGTCATACAACGTGGATGATGAGTTCCAGGTGGGTGGCAGGGCAAAAATCCTTCTGGGAGTAGCTAATGTCAGGGCAAGAGTTACAGATATGAATATAATTACCTCCACGGATGTATGGGATATCAGCTCGAGGATCGATGTTGACATATCCGCTCCTGGAGTAGTGACGTATGCACAGGCTGACGGGCTAATGGACAGTATTGATTTTGATAGCGATATACTCGAATCTGAAATTATATCTACGGCCCTCGGTTTTGGAAATCCGGGATTTGGTATTGATTTCGGCTTTCAATACCGGCCACTGGATTACCTGACTGTTTCAGGAAGTATAAATGACCTGGGTTTCATAAAATGGAAGAACAATGTTACCAATCTGGCCAATGATGGCGCTTTTACTTTTGATGGCCTGGCCATTGATATCCTTGGAGACGGAGGGGATGACGAACAGACTGCCGTTGATCAGATGATAGATTCATTATCCAGCCAGCTGGATTTCTATGTTAGCAATGATCCATATACCACCATGCTTTCCGGTGGATTTCACCTGGGTGCTGCCTATGAATTAAATGAGAAAGTCAGGTTTGGTGTGGTTGACCGTATAAGGATTTATAAAGCCAAGTTCTACAACCAGTTCACTCTATCAGCCAATGTACAGCCCATCAGGGCGTTCAGTGCATCGTTCAGTTATTCTGTTATCGGGAATAATTTCACAAATATCGGGCTGGGACTGTCCATGTATGCAGGACCCTTGAACTTATATTTTATAACAGATCAGCTGCTCAGTGCTGCATTAATTCCCAGCTCCCTGCAATCTTTGAACTTCCGGCTTGGGATGAATCTTGTGTTTGGTTGTTCAAAGAAGAAAAAGGAAATGGGTGACCGGCCATTAATTGATTAACACTATAAATGACTGCAGTAATCAGGGTCATATTAATTGTTGTTGTTATTTATTACCTGATCAGGTTCCTGGACAAGTATATCATACCCTACCTGTTTGGCAAACCCAAGGAGGATCAGTCAAAAAAAAGGAAAAAGAACAGCAAGATAGACGATGGTGAGTATGTAGATTATGAGGAAGTTGAATAACTGACTGTCAGTATATTTGCGGTCTCTCTGTACCAAGGTTTCAAACGATCCCCAGGACTGAAGCCAGTGCTGTTGCCAATCCTAAAAAGCTTAAGAATCCCCCAATGTTAACAAGAGCAGATTATGGAAATACAATCTTATCTTTGTGATAAAATATTAAGAATGGATAAAATTAAATTAATTCTTATTTTATCAGCCTTGCTCAGTCTTTCTGTTAATGCTCAGCAGAGTCAAACATACCGGCACCCTGTTGAGGATAATCTTGTACCGAAAACGGTCCGTGCAAATTTTAAGACACAGTATCCCCGATCCCTAATAAACATGTGGTATACAAGCCACATAACATACTGGTATGAAGACTATGCAACAGGATGGTATGGAGGGTGGTACGCCTCAAGACCTGTTGTTGTATATAAATTTGAATTTCCCTCTTATTATGAGGTTGATTTTTACAGGAATAATGAAAATTGCCGGGCTATATACAACAGGTACGGTGTCTGGTTTGAGACCAGGACAAAACTCATTGCACTGCCTGATAGCATTGCTGATGCATTAAGGAGTGCCGGCTATGGAGATTGGACCTGGTCCCAGCATATAGAAAGGATAGAAGCTCCTGGCATGCCCGGATATGTTTACAGACTTCGGGTTAACACGGGACGGGAATCTCAAATTATTCGCCTGAATGAAGAAGGAGAGATTATCCAGATCAGATATGATTAGAAGCATGCTATTTTGTATGCTGTGGGAAGCCAGTGTTGCCGGGTTTCGATTTTGTATATTATTATAGGCAATTTACCTGTTAATTTTCGGTACAGGAACTACCTATTTTACCAGATATACTGCTTTTTAAAAATAGGTGTTATAGCTTATAAACAGTAATCCAGCTATTCATACTTTTACTTGCTTAGAATAAAGAACTGATTATTGAAAGAAGTAAAATGAATACTGAAGTAAAAACAAAACTGAGTGATGAAATACTGGTTTATGAATTTCTAAATGGGGATCAGTTTTGTATGGGTATATTATATGACAGGTATTATCCAAAAGTGTACCACAGATGTCTTGCGTTTGTTAAGAATCGGAATGATGCTTTTGATCTTGCCCAGGATATACTGTTGAAAACCTTTATAAATATCTCATCTTTTAAAGGGAGCTCGAAATTCTCAACATGGCTGTTTTCTATTACACATAATCATTGCATCAGCCAGGTCGAAAAAACAAAGAAGGTCTACTACCAAACCATCAGCTCAGACTATTATATAATGGCTCCTGACTTTCAAGGGGAAGCTTACCAGGAAAGAATTCGGAAGGAGGAATTAGAATTAAAACTGGATGAGTATCTCGAACGGCTACCGGAATCAGACAGGAAGATGCTTGAACTGAAATACCGCTTTGATTATTCTGTGAAAGATCTTCAGGATGAATTCGAATTGTCTGCTAGTGCAATTAAGATGAGACTTTTAAGGGCCAGGCAGAAAATAGAAAGGATCATTACTGAAAGGGAAGTTGCATAAATTGGAGGTGACCGATCAGCCTTGATCCTGATCAACCAGTCCCTTCTTAATAGCATATTTAACAAGACCGGCAGTATTTTTAACGCCAAGTTTTTCCAGAAGATTTCTTCTATGAGTATCAACTGTCCTGATGCTAATGAATAATTTTTCCGCTATCTCCGGATTTGAATATTCCAGTGCAATGAGCTTTATCACTTCGATTTCCCTGGCTGACAAAGGGATATTCAGTATTGTCTTCTTTGAAGGTCTGGGCTTGTTTAAATGCTCAATCAGGATAGTCGAAACTTCCCGGCTGAAATAACTATCCCCTTTTGCAACACTTCTGATGGCAGTTAAAACTTCATCTTTACCGGTATTTTTGAGTATATAACCGGTGGCCCCTTTCTCCAGAGCCTGAAGAATAAAATCATGTAATCCCATCATGGAAAGAATTAAAATTTTCACTTCCGGATGGTCTCTTTTAATGATTTCGGTTAATTCTATACCATTGGGTTTGCCAATGTCAATATCAAGCAGCAGGACATCAATGCTTCCTTTAACCACTTTTTCAATCACCTCGTTCCCGCTGGCAGCATCATCTATTACCCTTATATCCTTTTCCTTTTCAAGTATTGATCTGAGTCCGTCCCGGAAAATTTTATGATCGTCAGCGATTAGTACCCTTATTTTATTCATTGTTTTATCTGATTACCATGTAATGAATTTTAAAGAGGAATCTCAATACTCGCAACAGCACCCTTGTTTTTCACTGATTCAATGATGAATACCCCATTCAGGGTCCTCACCCGTGTTTCTATATTTACCAATCCGATTCCGTATTGATCCGGATTTGATTCACCCTTTTTAAAACCTGCACCATCATCTTCAACCATCAGGATAATACTGCTAGGGTGCTTTATAATCTGCACCATTATTTCCTTTGCTCTTGAGTGCTTAACGGCATTATTAACCAGTTCCTGCCCACAGCGGTATAGGTTCAGCTCAATATCCTTATCAAACCTGGTTTCGGAATTAAAATTACAATAGAATTCGATATTGGTTTTATTGGAACTGTTAATCCTGCTTGTCAGGCTGCTAAATGCTGAAAATAATCCGAATTCATCCAGAAGCTTTGGCAGTAAATGATGTGACAGGTTGCGCAGGTCACTGGTAATGGAATCAATTGTTTCCCGGATTTTGTCAAGCTTTTCCATGGGTAATTTCATGTTAATGTCCTTATACTCATCTATGAAAGAATCCAGTTCAAGTTTAGCGATAGACAGAAGAGGACCGATTCCATCGTGTATTTCTCTCGCCAGCCTTTTTCTTTCATTTTCCTGGCCGGCAATAATTGTATTTACAGCATTCGCTTCCATTTCCTTTTGAACGGTAATGTCATTAATTATGAGGATATAACCATTCAGGATTTTGCGTCCGTTAATATTCAGGTATCTGCCGCTAATATCTTCAGCTTCAAGATCAAATGAAGCATTTTCATTCTTGAAGATGTCAGCGAGTTTACCCGATAGTACCGGTATATGTTCAATACAATCCAGAATCCGGAGACCCGGCAGGTCATCAAGGGAGGATTTTAAGTTGAGAAAATTTTTAGACAGGCGGTTAATTAGAGTAATGCAACCGGATTGATCCATTGCAATAATACCAAATGGAATATTGCTGATCAGTGAATTGAGGAAATCCTCCAACATATTTGAACTCATTTTCTTCGGATCCATTATCCGGGTATATTTTAGTAAAAATACCCTGAATTTGTATCGTGTCCAATTGAAAATACAAAAATAATTTGGCAGGAATCATTAAAACATGTGACCGTATACTTCAGGACTGTCTTAATGAAAATCAATATGCAATGATTCGGAAAAAGATTTTAGTCCCTGTAAATTTTAATGCCCAATCCGGGAATGTATTAAGATTAGCAAATAAAGTTGCACGGGTGATGAATGGAATGATTACCTGTATGTACGTTATAGAAGAACCCGGATATATAACCGGACGGTTTATCTCCAGGGAGATACATGACCGTATCCGCAGAGAGGCAGAGCTACGGCTGTCTGTCCTGGTAAATGATAACTTAGATTCAGCAGATAAGACACCTTTCGAGATCATCATCACTGCAGGTAAAGTGCATCAAAAAATTGTTGAAAAAGCAACTGACCTTGATGCAGCATTTGTGGTTATGGGGAGGTCAGATCCCCCGGATATGAGCAGGAAGGGTATAGGTACAAATGCGAACCGTGTTATAATACAGACTAAAGTCCCGGTGATTACAGTAAGAAGCAATCAAAATACGACGGCTGAGCAGATCTTGTTACCCCTGGATTTATCAAAACCTGTCGGTTCCAAACTTGTCAAGACAATCGAAGTAGCTCATATGCTTTCTGCCGGTGTCAGTGTGCTAAGCCTTCTGGAATCTGATTGGATCAATCTGGAAATCAAATTCAGAAGTAAACTGGAAGAAATTCGACAATTTATTAATAATGAAGGCATTAATTGCAATGTGCATCTGGCAACTATCAAAAAAAATCTTCCAGATGAGATCATAAGTTATGCAATAAATACACAGGCGGGCATGATAGTATTAATGACCCAGCAGGAAACCAATTTTACTGACTTTTTCATTGGTTCGACGGCACGGAATATTTTTCAGAAATCCGATATTCCAATCCTAAGTATTATACCGGATGTGCTGTTAGATGGATATCCTGATAAAACATCATTGGGTGATTTGTTTAATCCTGTCTCTTTATTGAATATTTAACCAATTGATATATCAAGGTACATAATTGTTTGTTTAAGGACAGTAACTTAGTTTTGTATCATAAAATAATATCATGGATCCCAAAATTTCCCTGCTCGACGGTGCGGTACCCAAAACCCCGGGTATATCAAAGGAAACCCAAAATCTGAGCAAGCAGGTCATAGACATGGGACTGTCTTTGATTGATCGGGTTGAATCATATGAAGATATTATGAGTCTTGAGGTTGGAGACACATCATTTACCAGGGCAAGAAACCTGGAAAGGGAACAAGGATTAAGGCAGATTTTCTTAAAATTTGAAGGTAACAACCCGACAGGCACCCAAAAAGACAGGATTGCGTTTAAGCAGTGTCATGATGCTTTGCGAAGGGGATTCGAAACTATTACACTGGCAACCTGCGGCAATTACGGGGCTTCGATAGCGCTTGCATCCAAACTTGCCGGAATTAAATGTATAATTTTCATTCCGGAAAATTATCATACCCAGAGAACAGGTGAAATGGAGTTGAATGGCGCGATAGTAAAAAGATATCGTGGCAGCTATGAGGATTCTGTCAGGTATTCTATAAAGTTGGCAAAAAAAAATAACTGGTATGATGCAAATCCGGGAGGGGCCAACACTCCGCTTCAGATCCAGTCCTACTCAGAGATATCATATGAAATATACGATGTCCTTAGAGAGGCTCCTAAGATCTTATCAGTTCCTGTATCAAATGGAACACTTTTAGCAGGAGTTTACAGGGGATTCGT
>CAZILN010000397.1:0-3382 GCA_964540005.1 uncultured Bacteroidaceae bacterium
AGGAGAAAATGCAACAACTCTTTGTCCCTTTTTATACTACAAAGGAAGAAGGTTCAGGAATAGGCTTAAACCTGTGCCGTCAGATAATGAGGTTGCATAAGGGAGAAATAATGATCCAATCCGAACCCGGCAGGGGAACAACTGTCACACTGCAATTCTGAACCGCCCCCTGCACTTTCAGGATATCTTACATGATAAGGGATTAGTAATATTTCTACCTTTACGCTTCATTGATTTTTCTTAATTATAGTAATTTTCAATCTATGCCCGGCAGTTCGACCTTGCAGCATTGTGTTGCAGTATTTCTTTTCACCATTCTGGTAAGCCAGCTGAATGCACAGGACTCCGATCAATATGCAAAGGATTTCTATAAGTTAAAGGAAAACTTTGACCATCTATCCAGTGCGGATTATATTCTCTGGAACGGAAGAAGATACCAGAGGTTTTACTATAATTCAATAGGTCATCCATTCTTCAACTCAGAAAATTTCAGAGAAGGAAGCCTGCGGATTAACGGGGTACCTTATGAGAAGGTATTGATCAATTATGATATTTCTATCCAGCAGGTGATCCTGCAACAAACCGGTAATTCGGGCAGCAACGATCAAATTATGCTCACCCGGGAATTAGTAGATGAATTCAACCTGGACGGCAAACTGTTCAGACAGATGTCATTCCCGGAAACAGGAACCAGATTTTTTCAAATCATCAGAACCGGTGAAATATCCTGCTACCTGGCATGGGAAAAGGAAATGAGCATTACAGGTACGCCAAAAACGCCTTACACTTTCGCATCCCAGTCAAGGGATGCATACCTCTTGGTATCGGGACAGTTAAAGTCATTCAAATCGCTTGCGTCTTTTATTAAAATACTCGGAAAAGAGAATAATAAAGAGATCAGGCGTTACAGACGACAGCACAGGATCCGTCTCAGGTCTGCTTCAGATGAGGATCTGAAACAGTTAATCGATTATTGTATCAGCCTGACAAATTATAAGTAATGCTCAGAATTAGCCTGATATTAATAATATTTCTGAGTGTTGGTCGCGTTTACGGACAATCAAACGATCATACCTTCTCTGCAGATTTTAATCAGATATCATTTGACGGTTTTGTCAATGCACTTCAGGAGACCAATGAAATCACTTTTTTTTACCGGAGCGAATGGACTGACGGGATCAGCATAACAGCAAGTGGCAGTAATTTATCCCTTTCATCAGTCCTTACACTGCATCTGGGTCCATACCAGCTCGAATTTTATATGGATGAAAGCAGGAATGTATTCATATTTCCGGGTAGCATTATCACTCTTGAGAACGAGTTGGAAAAGGATGAGGGGGGGAAGGGCCAGGAGCCTGATCAGGACGACTACACTGTATCAAGGGAGGAGGCATACTTCGGGGGAAGAAAGGAAGAAGTAATAGAATCTATCGTCATAGGGGAAATCCGGGAAGCAGTAAACGGCGCACCGGTAACGCTTTACGGAAAGATATGGGACAGTGAGAACGGACAGTCACTCATTGGAGCTACCATTTATTTTTCTGAGACCAAGGCAGGAACGGTGACTGATATTGATGGCCGCTACCAGATCGTCCTTCAACCAGGAACCCATTCTGTTTCAATCAATTGCATGGGGATGAAAGAATTAAAATACAATCTCAGCATCTATTCCGATGGCAGGCTAGATAAGGGTATGGAGAACGAGATCATACCCATCAATGAGGTGGTCATAAAGGCAGAAAAAAACCAGAATGTATCCGGGATGCAGATGGGATTTGCCCGTCTGGATATCAAGACCATAAAAGAGATCCCACTTGTAATGGGTGAGAAGGACCTTCTGAGAGTTGCACAGATGCTCCCCGGGATACAAACCGTTGGGGAGGGATCTTCCGGATTCAATGTAAGGGGCAGTTCAACCGATCAGAACATGATTTATATCAACAAGATACCTGTCTACAATTCCTCTCACCTGTTTGGTTTTTTCTCTGCCTTCAGTCCGGATATCATCAAGGATTTCAGCCTGTACAAGGGCAATATTCCTGTTGAATTCGGTGGCAGGATTGCTTCAGTATTCAATATCTCCACACGTGAGGGCAATAAGAACCGTCTTACAGGAAGGGGGGGCGTAAGCCCGATTACGGGCCATTTTGCCCTTGAGGGACCCCTTAAAAAAGGGGAGAACTCATTCATCCTGAGTACACGTTCAACATATTCTGACTGGATATTAAGCCAGCTCCAGGATCCCATCTTAAGGAAAAGCAAAGCTTCCTTTTATGACCTGTCCGGGGGCATCACCCTGGAACCGGATGAAAGGAACCTGTTTAAGATCTTCGGGTATTATACATCGGATGAGTTCTTTTACGGGGATGTATTAAATTATAATTATAATAATTCCGGGACATCAGTGAACTGGCGTCACCGCATTTCTCCTTCTTTGACTGCTGATATGGCAGCTGTTTTCAGCAAATATTCATTCGGGACAACAAACCAGGAATACCTGTCTTCAGCTTATAAGCATGATTACCAGTTACGGCATAACGAGATCAAGTCTGATTTCAGCTGGGTTCCAGCAAGGGAACATGTTGTAACGTTTGGCGGCAGTATCATCTATTATAATCTGAACAGGGGAGTGGTAAAACCTTACGGAATTGAATCTTACAGAGATCCTATGGACCTGGGCCGGGACAAAGGCCTGGAATCTGCCTTTTACATAGGGGACAAGTATGAGCTGTTGCCCCGGCTGAGCCTGTATGGTGGCATACGCTACAGTATTTTTAATTACCTGGGACCGGCAGAGGTCTTTAAATACTATCCGGGTACTGCTAAGAGCGCAGAGAATATTCAGGATGTACTTGATTATGATACCGGCAGCCTGGTTAAAAGCTATTCGGGTCCCGATATCAGGACAGCACTTAACTTTCAAACGGGAAACAACAGCTCGTTGAAATTTTCATACAACCGAATAAGGCAATACCTGTTCCTTCTCAGTAATACCATCGCCATCGCCCCGACAGACCAGTGGAAGTTATGTGATTATCATATCAGGCCCCCAATTGGTGACCAGGTAGCGGCAGGCTTCTATAAAGATTTTCCCAAAGAGGGCATTCGCAGTTCGGCGGAGGTCTATTTTAAAAAGATCAATGATATTGTCGAGTATAAAGACGGAGCGGATTTCATCACTTCACAGCATATTGAAGCAGATATCCTGCAGGGCAGGCAGACTGCCTATGGTTTCGAACTGATGCTTGAAAGGGAGAAGGGAAAGCTGAACGGATGGATCTCCTATACCTATTCAAGGTCACAGGTACTGGTTAACGGAATTCATTCATGGGACAGGATCAACCAGGGCCTGGTCTATCCTGCCAATTATGATAAGCCCCAT
>CAZILN010000398.1:0-2117 GCA_964540005.1 uncultured Bacteroidaceae bacterium
CAATTACCTCTTTTTTGCTGAGTTCCCATGTTCCGGTTTCCGGATCCCAGCGGTTGTTTACAAAGCATTTCCAATCCTTTTTCCAGCAATTTCTGCGATGTTTTAAAGTTTTCCGATGCTCCGCCAGCATATTCATCCATAATTTTCTGCAAACGGAACATGAACATCTGCGGGCGAATGTAATTGGGATTAACCTGGGGATCGATAGTGTAATCGCTGTGAGCCTCAAATGTCTGCAGAGGCCTCAAACTTTTATGTTTCAACTCCTGGATCACAGATTCGGCAAGGGAAGTGTTTCCGGAATGATCCAGGGGATGATCCAGGGGATGATCCAGAGGATGATCCAGGGGATGATCCAGGGGATGATCCATGCAAAATCTTATGGCGGCTTTGGCAGCTATCCGTCCTTCTGTGAATGATCCGGATGAGAACTTGTGGCTGGAAGCCCCTGAGGCATCACCGGCGGCAAATAATCCTTTTACGGTGGTCATCTGTTCATATCCCCATTTATACCCTTCAGGTGCTATGTCTTCCGGACCGCTGACCCAGGCTCCCGATGCTCCTGAATGGGAGCTGATAAAATAAGGTTCGCAGGCGGCGATTTCCGAGGGATTTTCTTCCGGCTGTATATTTGTCGAGGCCCAAAGCAGTGCCTGGCTGATGGTCATGTCGAGAAAATCTTCCCATGCTTCGTTCTCGAGGATCTTCAGTCTCTGTCTGGCTACTTTTTCATCTTTTATTTCACTGACCATCTTTTTTATGGCCTCTCCAGTCTGCATGTAAATGGGATGGTTTCCGTCCTCGACTTCAAGCATCATCAGGTAGTTCCTGAGGTTTGCCGGTATAGGTTTCGAGGTTCCATAGGGAGCCCATTTCTCCAGTTCGCCGGCCCTTTTGACCATATAATCTTCTCCCAGTGCATTGGTGGCATTTGCCTGGAACAACAGGAACCATGCCCCAACCGGGCCGTAGGCATCTTTAAAACGAACCGGGACAAACCGGACTTCCTGGCAGGTCATTTCTGCTCCGGCCCTGATTGTGAAGTATGCACTCCCGCCTGAATTAAACGGAGGGTACCATGAACGTCCCAGGCCTTCCCCCACGGATCTGGGTTTGAAGATGTGAACGGCACCTCCCATGGCAGAAATAACTGAGGCAGCTCTGAAGATGTAGAACTTATTTTCCCTGACACTGAATCCTGCCGCTCCAATGCACCTGCCATCTTCAACGATGGGTTCGGTGATGAATATCCGTTCATAGTAGCTCCCACGGTCCCCTAGTTCTTCAAGAGCTTTCTTTGCAGCTTCCGCCACAATAGTCTTGTAGGATTCACCATGGATCATGATCTGCCATCTTCCTTCATTGACATAATTGCCTTCGTGGTCTTTCCAGATGGGCAGGCCCCATTTCTCAAACAGGTGAACGGAGGAATCAACATGCCTGGCAATGTTTGCCACCAGGTCATCGCGGGCGATGCCCATGAGGTCATTCTTGACGTAATTGACATAGTCCCTGATAGAATTTTTCCCGTCTTTCAGTCCAAGGTAAAGGTTAATGGCAGACAATCCCATGGCTACTGCTCCTGACCGTTCCATTGCTGCCTTATCAACAAGTGTTACTCTCAGATTATTCTTTTTCGCCCACCAGGCAGCCTCGTAAGCAGCACCGCAGGCTGCCATGCCCCCGCCAAGTATGAGCAGATCGGTTTCTACTATTACTGTTTCAAAACTTTCTGATATACTCATGTGATTATAAATTTTCCAGATTGTCGGTACCCAGGGATCCGGGTTCAGTTCTCAGCAGGGGGCTGTCAAGCTCAGATGAAGCTGTATCAAAGCCGCCATCAGTCTCAGCCGTTCCTTCAGGGATGGTCCGGGTGGGGAACTTGAATCTTTTTACCAGTCCGTTCCTGAAACGCACTGACCAGAGGATAGTATCGCTGCTTCTTAGCGGCTGGACCACTCCTCCAAGAGGCATAAAATCGGCATACCCCCGTACCTCGATAGCCTGGGTAGGACAGATCTTTACACAGGAGTAGCATTCCCAGCACATCTCAGGGGCCCGGTTTATGGCCTTGTTTGTTTCGCTGTCAAGCAGCATGAGGTCGTTGGGACAGA
>CAZILN010000399.1:0-4494 GCA_964540005.1 uncultured Bacteroidaceae bacterium
TATGACGGAGAAGTATGCGTGGGAGCAGTTAGGATAGGCCATGAGTACAGTGAATATATCTCCCTGAGAGCTTCCATGAACGATCCTTCAACATCAGTAAGGGATGGATTCCTTGCAGGTAATAAGATAAGTTTCAAAGCCTGGGATGCCAGTCATCAGACACTTATCGAAAACATTGAAGTAAGCTACTACGATGGCTACCCCGACAGGTTCATTGAAACCGGCACCACCCTGCTGGGAGTGAATGCAGTAAGTCCCACAAGTGTTAATGAGTTTACAGAACTGAGGACCGGACTGGGCGATAATTACCCGAACCCATTCAGCAATGAGACCACCATTGAGTATTCACTAGCCGAAGAGATGAAGGTCACCATTACTGTTTATGACCTGCTGGGACGAAAGATCAGGCTGCTGGTGGATGAGCACATGCCGGCCGGGGCCCATAAAGTGTTGTGGGACCGCATGAATGATAACAGCAGCGAGATGAAACAGGGAATATACCTGTATGAAATGAAGACCAGCAGTTACAGGGCCGTTAAACAGATGAGCATTGTTTTTTAAATACCAGATCAGCAAATAATAAAAAGCACATAAAACCATGAAAAAACTTGCATTGTCGGTAATCATTACAATGTTTTCTGCAGGCATTGTATGTGCACAGGATCATTTTGTTCCGGTTTGGACAGGCAACGGACTGGACCATATGAATTTTTATATTACTGCGGCAATCATCGACGGGATCCCGCTTGAATCAGGTGATGAAATAGCCGTATTCGACAGCATCTGGTGCGTGGGGATGGTACGCCTGACCGATACTATTGCTGTTTTTGTCGAGATCAGGGCCTCAAAAGACGACGATACTGCCGGGGTTAACGGGTATACCGAAGGGCATGCTGTCAGCTTCAGTATCTGGGACAGTTCAGCGGCTTTTGATTATTCGGATGTTGTACCCGCTTATGCGGCCGGCACCGGCTTTTTTGAATTGAGCGGGACTGCTTCCCTGAGCCTGAGCCAGGTAAACAACCAGGCGCCTGTCGCCGATGCGGGTGCGGACCAGGATGTAACCGAAGGGGTACTGGTAACACTTGATGGTACTGCCTCCAGTGATCCTGATGCTGATCCCCTGAGCTTTGCCTGGACACAGCCGGCCGGGATTACCCTTTCCGACAATGCTGACGATTCACCGACATTTACAGCCCCTGAAGTTACTGCAGATACCACACTCGTGTTTACCCTGATCGTTAATGACGGGACAATTGATTCCGATGCGGATACTGTTCTGGTTATTGTCAGGCAGCAGAATGAAATCCCGGTAATAACCGGACAAAGCGCGCTGTCTACCAGTGAAGAGACCAGCATTACCTTACTTCTCGGAGATTTCACCATAACGGACGCGGATAATGATACTGCCGATATGACACTGATGGTTCTGGACGGGACCGGTTACTCAAGGACGGGCAATACCGTCACTCCTGATGCCGAGTATTCAGGGACCCTGACAGTACCGGTCAGGGTGACAGACGGGGTGGATACTTCCCTTTCATTCAACGCCAGTCTCAGCGTATCTGCAGTTAATGATCCGCCTGTAATCACAGGTCAGAATTCAGTAAACTCCCCGGAGGATACTCCTTTTGATATCCAGATCTCTGATCTGATCATCAGTGATCCTGATAATGATACCAGTGAATTGACCATAACAGTCCATGACAGCCTCAATTATTCTGTTTCGGGATCCACCATCACCCCGGATCCTGATTTCTACGGAGCACTGCTCATCCCGGTAACTGTAAGTGACACCGGGATTACCAGCAACATATTTTTGCTGACTGCAACCATTACTGCAGACAATGATGCCCCGGTCATTACCGGCCAGAACCCGATCATCGTGTCCGAGGATGATCCCTTCGACATCCTGATCACGGATCTTATCATAGATGACCCGGATAATATCCCCGGGGACTTCATCATCCTGATCAGCGACAGCGCAAACTATACCTTCTCTGTCACTACCATAACCCCCGACCAGGATTTTACCGGGACCCTCTACATACCTTTGATGGTAAGTGACGGCGCCCTGACAAGTAACAGCTTTGTTATTGCTGCAACTATCAATCCTGTTAACGATGCGCCCCAGATAACCGGACAGTCAGCCATCTATGCTATTGAGGACTCTTCGTTTATCATTCATATTGATAAGCTTGTCATTTCGGATCCTGATAATACTGCCGGGGATTTCACAATTACCGTCACCGACAGTGCTAATTATACCGTTACTGACAGCACGGTAACACCGGGTGCAGGTTTCGCAGGCACCCTCCACATCCCGGTAACGGTCAGTGACGGAACCCTGAACAGCAATCAATATATATTAGAGGCAACTGTCCTGCCCAAACTGCTGGCGCAGCATACCAAAAAAGATGTCACCATCGCGGGAGGGCATAACGGAAACATAGACCTGACAGTAACGGGTGGTACCCCACCCTACTTGTATGACTGGAATACAGGGGCCTTTACCCAGGATATCTACTTCCTCTCAGCCGGCATTTATACGGTAACTATTACTGATGCAGGCATTCAGTCTGTTACAGTAAGCATTGAAATCACTGAACCCCAGGTATCCACCTGCGATGTTTCGGTTGAAATCTCTTTCGAAATCGACACCGTAACACAGGAAGTAAGCTTTACCCCGTCAACTACAGACTATGACCTCTTATGGTCCTTCGGTGACGGTAGCGTTTCCGGTCTTTCCTCCCCCACTTATATGTATTCATATCCCGGACTCTACGAGGTTTGTTTGAGTGCATATGATGATGTGTCAGATTGTTCCTATGAGACCTGTGTAATGGTCGAAGTGGGTTCTCCGGAATGTATAGCCGACTTCAATTTCTATGTGGATGAAAATGACAGCATGTTGCTGCACTTCAGCGATAATTCCTTCGGGGCAGTGTCCTCATGGTACTGGAACTTTGCCGATGGTAACATCTCAACAAACCAGGACGTGGATCATAGCTTTGCCCAGGTCGGGACCTACCAGGTTTGCCTGTTTACCCTTGACGATGCCACGGGTTGTTTATCAGAGGTATGTAAGGAAATCACAATCGGGTCGGTTGAACTCGTGGCGGATTTCAGTTATTATATCAATCCGGTAACACTGAAAACTACATTTACTAACAATTCTTCAGGCATCATTTCGGATTATTACTGGACCTACGGCGATGGGAACGTGTACAGCGGTAAAGACAGCTCACATGTCTATGAAGATCCGGGAATATATAAAGTCTGCCTGTCTGTGAGAAACAGCAGCACAGGTACTTTTACTGAAATATGCAAAGAGCTCAAGGTTGGGACACTGCCCTGTAATATAACCGCAGCATTTAGTTATTTTGTTGATCCCTCTGCCAGGAAGGTGAGTTTTACAAATATATCATCCGGGACCGTACATTCCTATAACTGGAACTTTGGAAACGGGAAATCCAGTTCTTCAGCCAATCCCGTCCATCAGTACAGCAAACCGGGCTATTATCTGGTCAGCCTTTCAATCCGGGACACCATAGCCAAATGTACTGATTTTCACGCCGCACTGATACAAGTAGGACAGGCCGATTGCAAGGCCCTGTTCAGGTATTCTGTTGACCCTGCCAATTTAACCGTCTCGCTGAAGGACCTTTCCCTGGGAAATATTCAGAACTATTTCTGGACATTCGACGACGGTTCAACCTCAACGCAGAGCGATCCCGTACATCAATATGCCAAAGCCGGACTGTATGAAATCACACTAACCGTCACGGATGCCACGGGTACCTGTATGGACTATTATTCCAGCCAGGTCCAGGTTGGTTACGTTGACTGCAGTGCTAATTTCACCGTATTCATTGACTCATCTAAGAACACAGCCTATTTCAGCAGCCAGTCCCTTGGCCGCCTGATCAAATACTACTGGATATTTGGTGATGGAAAAATGTCCACGGAAAAGAACCCGGTTCATACTTTCACAACTCCCGGTTATCAAAAGGTCAGTCTGAACACCTTCAATGAACTCTCCGGTTGTATGGATTACAATGAAAGAATCATACTTATAGGAAGCCAGGGTATTGACTGCGAGGCTGATTTCATATACCGCACTGATGAATCCACACATACGGTAACATTCTCTGATAAGTCACTGGGTGACGGACTCAGCTGGTTGTGGAATTTTGGTGATAAAAAATCCCCGGTCCCCGCATCCACCAAGCAGGATCCCCAGCATCAGTTCTCCGGGGGAGGGATCTTTAATGTATGCCTGACTGTCTATTCCTCATCCGGGATCCAGAATACTTCGTGCAAACAGGTGTTTGCAGGGGCTCCGGCATCAGGCAACTGCCTGGCACAGTTCATTTATACTGTAGATGATGCAGATCACAGGGTGAACTTTAAGGATAAATCCTATGGCAATCCGGATAGCTGGGATTGGAAATTTGGCGATGAACTGACATCAGACCTTCAGGATCCGGTTCA
>CAZILN010000400.1:0-33519 GCA_964540005.1 uncultured Bacteroidaceae bacterium
TCCTTGCAAAAGATAATAAGGGGTAAATATTGTGCTGATCTGCCTGATGTATTGCATCCATATACTCGTTCCTTAATTCACCCTTTTCGTCAAGATTGTGGCCACCCCATGAAAATACAGGTTTATTAAAAGCACGTGAAACAAGAATGTCTGCACAAAATCTTGAGTGTCTTCCATTTCCATTAGGAAAAGGGTGAATAGAAACTAACCTGTGCTTAAACCTGATTGCAATTTCATCATCTGGATATGTATTATTTTCAATCCAGAAAGTGCAATCATCCAGTAATACTTTTAAACTTTTCCGGATATCAAATTTATCCACACCAATGTTTTTATTGCTCCATCTGAATTTTCCTGCCCAATCCCATACATCAGAGAACATTTTTTTATGTGCTTCCTGGATAAATTCAACTGATAATATTTTATTATATGAGAACGTTTGCATCAGACTCCATTCAACCGCTTTTTCAATGTTGTGTTGTTCAAATTCATCAAGTTCTCCTCTTGTTGAAATGGTCTTTATTCTTAAACCTACTTTCTCATCTTCCTCTATGGGTGTCTGATCCCTAATGTATTCGAGTTCTAATCCCATATGTATCCAGGTATTTTATTTGCTATTTCTTCTGCTTTCTCCTTTATTGCCTGATTAAGTCTATCTTCAGAGTTTTTCTGATCCTCCAGGCTCATGTTGATTGATGTACGCTGGACAATTTGTCTGGCAATTTCAGTTGCCCTGATATGGACCATATTTTCCAGAGACTGATCATCGGGAATGAATCCGTAAACAAATTTCATATGAAGAGCTGCGGCCACCTGTCTTAACACTTTTAAGGAAATAGTCCCGCTTTTTTCTCTTTCTTCAATTTCCTTTATACTCTGCGGTGTTATAGATAATCTGTTCCCTAATTGCCTTAAAGACATATTTAATCCCTGCCTGAAGGAATATATCCAACCATTCGGAGGGATAACCAGATCATCCAACACATTAAGTTTCGCAATTTTTCTGTCGAGTTGTTCTCGAACAAGTCTTGTTTGTTTCATAAGGCTAAAGCTTTAAAAAAGAATGAATGATTTATGGTTAAAGCCTTAAATATATTTTACAAATATAAGGCTTAAGCCTGAAAATGGCAAATATTTAACCTCTTGATATTAATTGTTAAATGAATTTTTTTTCAAACCAGCTGTCTCAGGTACATTTGTATGGTGTTCTCGAGGCCGAAATACAGGGCATCGGAGATGAGAGCATGGCCTATGGAAACCTCCAGGAGTCCGGGGATGTGCCGGTAGAAATACCTGAGATTCTTGAGGCTCAGGTCGTGTCCGGCATTGAGTTCGAGTCCTGATGCACCTGCTGCTTCCGCCGCCTTTATAAAAGGGGCTATTGCCTTCTCCGGGTTTTCAGGGAACTCCCTGGCATAAGGTTCCGTATACAGCTCCACCCTGTTGGTCCCGGTCCGGGCAGCATTTTCAACCAGTTTGATATTGGTGCTTACAAAGATGGACGTCCGTATCCCGGCCTCCCGCAGTTCTGTGATTACATCAACCAGGAAGGCTTCATGTCTGACAGTGTCCCATCCCTCGGAGGAGGTTAGGGCATCAGGGGGGTCAGGCACCAGGGTTACCTGCTCCGGTTTTACTGAAACTACCAGGTCGAGAAAGGACCTGGATGGATAGCCTTCGATATTGAATTCGGCGCTGACTATGGGTTTGATGTCCAGTACGTCCTGGTATCTTATGTGGCGTTCATCCGGACGAGGGTGTACGGTAATCCCCTGGGCGCCAAATCTCTGACAATCTATCGCTGCTTTTCTTACATCGGGGATGGTCCCACCCCGGGCATTTCTCAGTGTGGCAATTTTATTTATATTTACACTTAATCTGCACATAAAGGCACAGTATTTGTGAATGTAAAAGTAATTATTTAAAAGCAGACAGTTTGTATGCTGGCCATAGAAATCATATCAGATGTAGTACCGGCCTTGCGCACTTCCGATACCGGTTTGCAGGCGCTGACCTGGATGGATATATTCAGGATATCCCACCTGCCCATTGTCAACAACCAGGAGTTCCTGGGACTGATATCCGATGCTGACATTTATGATTTGAACATGGCCGAAGAGCCTATAGGGAACCACAAACTATCTTTGTTCAGTCCTAATGTACGCCACGACCAGCATATCTATGAGGTCTTCGAGATCATATCGCGCCTTAAATTATCGGCTGTGCCGGTGCTGGATGACGATAATCATTACCTGGGTCTGATCACACTGAACGACCTGATACAGAATTTCGCCGAGCTTTCTGCCCTGAAACATCCCGGGGGCATCATCGTACTGGAACTGAACCAGAATGATTATTCTCTGACCCAGATCGCACAGATAGTGGAGGGAAACGATGCCAAAATACTGAGCCTGTACGTTAGTTCAAGTCCGGATTCACTGAAGATGAACCTTACCCTGAAAATCAACACGGCCAATGTAGGACCCATTATACAGACCTTCAACAGGTATAACTATACAATTAAGGCATCCTATATGGAAGATGAGGTTTTTGATTCCTTATATCATGAGCGTTATGATTCCTTCATGAAATACTTAAGCATCTAAAGATTTTTATGAAAATAGCTGTATTTGGCCGCCCTTTCCGCAAAGGATTTGAAGAGACCATCACTACCTTTTTCCGGCTGATGGACGAGCGGAAAATGGAGGTAATTATTTACAAACCGTTTTACGAGTTCCTTGGTAGCGAATGCTCATTCAAACCTGAGGTGAACGGCCTCTTTATAAGCCATGAAGACATCATCGGCAATGCCGATTACCTGTTCAGCTTCGGCGGTGACGGGACCTTCCTGGAAACTATATCTATCGTGAGGGATTATGGGATCCCGGTGATAGGGGTCAATACGGGCAGGCTTGGATTCCTGGCCAATGTATCACCTGACCAGATCGAGTCCTCCCTGAATGCCATCCTGGAGGAGGATATTATTATCGAGCAGCGTTCGCTGATAGAGTTGAATTATGTGAAAGGGAATTTTTCGGGATTTAATTACGCCCTGAACGAAGTGAGCCTGCAGAAGAAACTGTCCTATATGATCACCATCCATACTTACCTGGACGATTCCTTCCTGAATTCTTTCTGGGCAGACGGACTGATCGTTTCCACACCGACGGGGTCCACTGCCTATTCCATGAGTGTGGGTGGACCCATTATTTCACCCGACAGCAATAATTTTATCATTTCGCCTATGGCCTCTCATAATCTGACGAACCGGCCGGTGATTGTGCCGGACAACAGCCGGATCAGGCTGAAGGTGGATGCAGGGGAGCCGGAGGTCATACTGACCATGGATTCACGCTCCATGCTGCATCCCACCGATGTGGAGATATTGGTCAAAAGAGCGGATTTTACTCTGAAAACAGTACGCCTGAAAAATAATACCTTCTACGATACGTTAAGAAATAAGCTGATGTGGGGGGTAGACAAGCGTAATTGATCCAAATAATAATTTAGCATTGATTTCTGGATTAATTTAGTATTTTTATATTTGTAGAACGTCTGTTATATCATGAAGCGCTGTATCCCTGTCATATTAGTTTTGTTCTTTGCCATGCTGGCCAGTGATGGCATGAGCCAGAAATGGAAGCTGAGAAGGTATGAAGGACTGATAGGTATTGGCAGCACCAATTATTTCGGGACCATAGGGGGATCGGCTGATCCGGAAAACCTGTTTGGCCTGAAGGACTTAGACATCCGGGGTACCCGGCCTTCCTTCTATGCCGGGGCACGTTACAAGATCAGGCAGAACTGGTCGGTAAAGGCAGGTTTTATATATGGCTTTATTGCCGGAAGTGATGTCAATTCATTAAATGAGGCGAGAAATGCGGCATTTTCGGCCACCCTCTTCGAACCTTCAGCTCATATCGAGTATTCCATTATATCAGAGGAACAGAGGCACCGGACAGAGGCGCTGTTCAACAAGCGCGGCATGGTGAACAATTATTCGAGGATTAATTTATATATATTTGCAGGGGTCGGCGGCGTTTTTACGAACGTCACACCAAAGGAAGACCTTGAGGCTCATGTAGACTATGACCCCAGTAAATTAAAATCTTCCGGACTGGCCATACCGGTCGGAGGCGGAATAAAATATGTGTTAAGCAGTGATTTCTCAGTGGGTTTCGAATTCGGCGGGCGATATGCAACAAGCAAATATCTGGATGGATTGCACACATCATCAGCAAAATACCCGGACATGTACTACTTCGGGTTATTCAACCTGGTATACCGTGTTAAAACCGGGCGGAACGGAGCTCCCATCATCTTCAGGCGGGCACCGAGCGGCATGTTCTAAAATCCCGGGACTGGTATTCACGGTCCTTATCATCCTTTCTTTTACCGGCATCACCAAAGCTCAGAGGTTTACCGATTTCGGGGTATTTGGCGGCACCACATATTATATGGGCGAAATCAATTCGGGGAGGCACTTTTATTCCCCGTCCCCGGCCTTCGGGGCAATAGTACGCTACCGCTTCAATCCCAGGCATTCGGTCCGCCTCAACGGGATCTACGGAACCATGAAAGGCAATGACCTGGATTTTCAGGATGCTTACCAGCAGGAACGGGGGGTCAGCTTCAATACCTCTTTTGTGGATCTTTCGGCTCACTTTGAATTCAATTTCCTTCCGTATAAGATCTATTACAGGAAGGATAAATGGAGCCCGTATATCACCGGCGGGATAGGCTATAATTTAGTACTGGATTCAGAGGTTGATGCACCATCCGGCACAACGTTAATAAATGCTAATAATTCAATAAAAAACTTAATTTTGTCGTACGGTGGCGGATTTAAATTAACTTTGAGCCGCCGTTGGGCAGCCGGGGCTGAATGGACCGTAAAAAAGACCTTCAGCGATGCTTTTGACGGACTGGAGAATCCGGGACCGGATTTAAATACTTTCTTTCACAATAAGGACTGGTATTCTTTAGTTGGAATATTTGTAACTTATAAATTGTGGGAGTACATGGAAGATTGCCCGGCATACGATCAGAGCACAGACCAATGGAAGAAACGTTAAAGGATCTGATAGATAAGGACAGACTGCCCCAGCATGTGGCAGTGATCATGGACGGCAATGGCCGCTGGGCCAAGAAGAAGGGCAATGCTCGTATCTTCGGGCACCAGAACGGGGTTAAAGCCGTACGCAACACTTCGGAAGCAGCAGCCGAGCTGGGAATCAAATACCTGACCCTCTACGCCTTTTCCACGGAGAACTGGAACCGTCCGCGCACCGAGATCGATGCGCTGATGACCCTCCTGGTCACTACCATTAACAAGGAGACCAAGACCCTGATGAAAAATAACATCAGCCTGCATACCATAGGGGACCGCGAATCATTGCCCGAAGATGTGCGTCTGCACCTGGAACTGGCCATCAGGAAGACCGGGAATAACACGGGGATGAAACTCATACTCGCCCTCTCTTACAGTGCCAGGTGGGAAATATTGAATGCTGTTTCAAAGATCGCCAGGGAAATAGAAGCAGGCAGTATAACAAGTGCAGACCTGTCCTGTGACCTTCTGGCCGATTACTTGGAGACCAGGGGCATACCCGATCCGGAATTGCTGATACGTACCAGCGGGGAATACAGGATCTCAAATTTCCTCCTCTGGCAGATAGCCTATTCGGAACTGTATTTTACCGACACCCTGTGGCCTGATTTCACCAAGGAGGAATTTTATAAAGCGATCCATAACTATCAGAACAGGGAGAGAAGGTTCGGAAAGATAAGCGAACAGGTAGTTTCATAATCAGACCCTAATTATGTACCGGAGGATATTTATACTTATTATATTTCTTTTCAGTTCCGTTTCCACCCTGATCGCCCAGATCGAAGACTACAATAATCTTCCTGTATTCGATTATTCAAGTTCAAGGGAATATGAGGTTGCTGATATTACCATTTCGGGGGTTGAATTCCTGCAGAAGGAAGTGTTGATCTCCATGACCGGCTTACGGGTTGGTGAAAAGGTCACCATCCCCAGTGACAGGATGACCAGGATCATAGAGAAGTTCTGGGAACAGGGACTCTTCGCCGATGTGAAAATTACCGCCACAAAGATCGAAAAAGGAAAGGTCTGGCTGGATATCTACCTTAAGGAGCAGCCCAGGCTTTCGAAGCTGGTGGTGGAAGGCCTGAAAAAAGGGGAGAAGACGGACCTGGAGGAAAAACTCAACCTGCGCAACGGCAGCCAGGTGACGGATGATGTGCTTAACAATACCGAAAGGATCATCAAGGACCATTTCATAGAGAAAGGATTCTACAATACAAAGGTCACCATGATCCAGAAACAGGATACACTCCGCGGTAACGCTGTCGAACTGCTGGTGCATGTTGATAAGAACGACCGGGTGAAGATCGAGGAGATCTTTTTTACAGGCAACGAGGTCTTTCCCGACAAAAGACTCAGAAGGGTAATGAAGAATACCAAGCAGAGAGACATGAATATCTTCAAACCCTCCAAAATGATAAAGAATGATTTCAAGGAGGACAGGGAGAGCCTGTATACCTTCTATAATGAGAACGGTTACCGGGACTTCAAGCTGCTGGGTGACTCTATCAGCATTCTCAGTGAGGAACGCATTCTGCTTTATATTACCGTAAGCGAGGGGAACAAATACTTCTTCAGGAACATCAAATGGGTCGGGAATACCGTCTACCCTTCGGAAATACTGGATGCCTACCTGGGGATAGAGAAAGGGGATGTCTTCGACCAGACCGTCCTGGAGGAGCGGCTCAACATAGACGAGGATGCGGTGAGTTCGGTGTATCTTGACAACGGTTACCTGTTTTTCTCAGTGGACGCTGTCGAAGTAAATATAGAAGACGATTCCATAGATTTCGAGATGCGGATCTATGAGGGGGAGCAGGCAACCATCAATAATGTTATTATCAAGGGTAACACCAAGACCAACGAACACGTGATCCGGCGGGAGATACGGACCAAGCCCGGGGACCTGTTCGATCGTTCGGAGCTGATACGGACCGTGCGCGAACTGGCTCAACTGGGACATTTTGACCCGGAAAACATCATACCCAACCCCATTCCCAACCCGGTGGACGGTACGGTTGACCTGGAATACAACCTGGTGGAAAGGGCCAACGACCAGCTGGAGATCTCGGGCGGATGGGGTGCCAGCATGCTGGTAGGTACCTTAGGGCTGAGGTTCTCTAACTTTTCGGCCCGTAATATTCTCAATGGTAAAGCATGGAGGCCTATTCCAACAGGGGATGGACAAACACTGAGTCTCAGGGCCCAATCGAACGGGAAATACTACCAGGCATACAACATGTCTTTCATCGAACCCTGGTTCGGTGGTAAAAAACCGAATTCACTGGTGGTTTCAATGTACCATACAGTGACCAATAACAGCCTGTACCTGATAGACCAGGGTGATAAGAGCTTTAAGATCTCGGGTGCTTCGATCGGAATGGGAAGGCGGCTGAAATGGCCGGATGACTTTTTCACCCTGTATAATGAGATCAGTTTCCAGCAGTACCAGCTGAACAACTGGACGGGGGGGTATTTTCTCTTTTCTAACGGGAATTCAAAAAATTTCAGCTTTAACACAACGGTGGCCCGGAAATCGGTAGACCAACCCATTTATCCCAGGCGCGGTTCCACCTTTTCCCTGAGCCTGCAGCTCACTCCTCCCTATTCAGTATTCAGCTCTAAAAACTACGCTGCCATGTCCCAGGAGAACAAATACAGCTGGATAGAATACCATAAATGGAAATTTTTATCCGACTGGTATACAAACTTGGCAGGGAATTTGGTATTAGCTACAAAAGCGCAGTTTGGATACCTGGGGTATTATAACAAGGAGATAGGTCCTTCGCCCTTCGAAGGCTTTGATGTGGGGGGTGACGGGATGACAGGTTATAACATCTACGGGTATGAGACCATTGCGCTCAGAGGTTATGAAAACAGTTCTTTGACACCAAGGGTAAACGGTACGAAAGCAGGTAATGTCTTTACCAAGCTCACCATTGAGCTCAGGCATCCCATAACCCTGAATCCCTCTGCAACGGTATTTGTCCTGGGATTCCTGGAGGGTGGTGACGCCTGGTACAGCATTGACCAGTTCAACCCGTTTGCCGTGAAAAGATCTGCTGGTTTTGGTCTGAGAGCCTTCCTGCCAATGTTTGGCCTGCTGGGGATAGACTGGGGGTACGGATTTGATGAAGTACCGGGTCTCCCGGATGCCAACAAGAGCAACTTCCACTTCACCATTGGCCAGCAGTTCTAAAAATTATTTGTTTAACGAAAAAATATCAGCCATGAAGAGATTACTTTTTTCAGGATTGATCCTTTTATTAGGAGTGAGCTTCGCATATGCTCAGAAATATGCATTTGTAGATACCGAGTACATTCTGGACAGGATACCTTCCTACAACGCCGCCCAGGATAAACTGGACAAGATGTCGGATGAGTGGCAGAAGGAAATTGAGGTCATGTACGCGGAAGTGGAGAAACTGTATAATGACTACCAGGCCGAAAGGGTGCTCCTGACCGAAGAAATGAGGACCCAGCGCGAGGAAGAGATCGTTACTAAGGAGACGGAAGCCAAGGATCTTCAGAAGACATATTTCGGCCGTGAGGGCATGCTGTTCGAAAAACGCCAGGAACTGGTAAAGCCCATCCAGGATGAAATTTACAAGGCAGTTAAAGAGATTGCGCTGGCCGGTAATTTTGCCGTGATCTTTGACACTTCTTCGGGGGCTAACATGCTGTATACCAACCCGAAATATGACAAGTCCGACGATGTCCTTGAAAAGCTGGGATATCAGAATTAAATTTCTACATTTGTAAAAATTTTTTAAAGCCATAAACCTGAAGCGAACGATGAAAAAGATTGCAACATTCTTGCTTTGCGGGCTGCTGGTTCTGCCTGCAACTGCTGTCCTGGGACAAACCGGGAAATTCGGACACATAAACACCCAGGAGCTGCTGACTCAGATGCCTGAGAGCGACAGTGCCCAGGCAGAAATGCAGCGTATGCAGAACACCTATGAATTACAGTTCGAGGAGATGCAGGTGGAACTGAATAAAAAATATGAAACATACCTGAAAAACAGGGATACCTATACGGCGCTTATCCTGCAGACGAAAGAGGCTGAAATACAGGAGTTGAATTCGAGGATTGAACAGTTCCAGCAGATAGCAGGACAGGATTTGCAGCAACAGCAACAGGAGTTACTGGCACCCATACTGGAGAAAGCCAATAACGCGATCAGGGAGGTGGCTGAAGACAACAGCTTTATATACGTCTTCGATGTGGGACAGGGAAACCCGATCTATTTCTCCGAAGAGAGTGTGGACATCCTTCCCATGGTTAAGGAGAAACTGGGGATAAAATAAGTATAAACATTCAACAAATTTAACCCGGAACAGATTTATTCTGCCGTTTTCCGGGTATTCTGCAATAACGAGCATCAGTCTTACTAATGAGCATCAGCCCTTCACAAGCCATAGGATTGTTTGATTCAGGTGTCGGGGGACTGACTGTTGCTCATGCTATCAGGTCGCTGCTCCCCCGCGAGCGGCTGATCTATTTCGGCGACACCTTCCATCTTCCCTACGGGGATAAATCCAGTGATTCGGTCAAGTATTATTCTACCAGGATAAGCGATTTTCTGCTTGAAAAGGACTGCAAAGTGATCCTTATTGCCTGTAATACGGCTTCCGCCAGTGCTTACCAGGAAGTCAGGGACCATGTAGGGGACAGGGCGCTGGTTGTGAATGTGGTCGATCCTGTTGTAGAGGTGGTCGGTAGTGATTACCGGGACGGGCGTGTAGGGGTGATAGGGACAAAGGGAACCATCAACAGCCGGACCTATCCTGAAAAACTGGCTGCACTTAATCCCGGACTCGAGGTTGTTTCGCTGGCTACGCCTTTGCTGGTCCCCATGATAGAAGAGGGATTCGTTTTTGACGATATAAGCAATGCCATCATAAGGGCCTACCTGTCTGACCCGGTGCTGGAGGGTATATCGGGACTGATACTCGGATGCACCCATTATCCCATTATCAAACGGCAGATAGAGAAATACTACGATTTCAATGTGAAGGTAGTTGATTCTGCTGCCATTGTAGCCCGCAGCCTGCAGAAACTTCTCGAGGATAAGGGCCTGCTGAATGCCGGGACTTCCATAGCTGATGATCCTGCTTCTGCCATGCATTCTGTTCCTGCTTCTGCCGCTGATCCTGCCCGGTCAACACAGAACCATTTTTATGTTTCAGACTACACGGACTATTTCGGGAAAATAGCCAGCTTGTTCTTCGAAGAAGACCTGGTGCTCGAACAGATAGATTTCTGGAAATAATACCTTATGTTTAAAAATATAAGATATTGTTAAACCAAGCTGTAACAAAATAACTAATTTTGTTACGAATACACACTGATAGCAGGTGGAGAAAAAGGCTTATCGTATTTGTTGCTGCATATAATCTCGGATTATGTGCAATTTTTTTTGTTTAAATATTTGATAATCAATTAAAAACCTAAACATGTCCAAAAAACCTAAGGTGGTTGAACTTGATGATGTTGTTGTAAAATTCGCCGGCGATTCAGGTGATGGCATGCAGCTTACCGGCTCGCAATTTTCAGACACTTCCGCATTTATAGGGAATGACCTGTCAACATTCCCCGATTATCCGTCCGAGATCAGGGCTCCCCAGGGCACTATTGCAGGGGTGTCCGGGTTCCAGGTACATATCGGTCATAAGGAAGTGCAGACCCCCGGTGACCAGGCAGATGTACTGGTTGCCATGAATCCGGCTGCTCTCAAAGCCAATATTCCCTGGCTGAAGAGCGGGGCAACTATCATTCTTGATGTCGATAATTTTGATTCTAAAAATTATAAAAAGGCGGGATTTGTGGAGGATCCCCTGGGAGACGGAAGCCTGATGGGGTACAATGTTGTGCGGGCGCCCATAACTTCGCTGACCCGTTCAACAGTGAGTGAATTCGGACTGGACAACCGTATGGCGGATAGGACA
This sequence comes from uncultured Bacteroidaceae bacterium, assembly GCA_964540005.1. GTDB lineage: Bacteria > Bacteroidota > Bacteroidia > Bacteroidales > SM23-62 > CAZILN01. Next base: position 11,063 of record CAZILN010000400.1, read on the forward strand.
AAGAACCAGTTTGTAGCAGGATTGCTGTTCTGGCTGTTTAACCGGGATGTAACTCTCGGGGAGAACTTCCTGAAAAAGAAATTCAAAAAGAAACCTTTACTGGTCGATGCCAATATCAAGGTACTCAGGGAAGGATATCATTATGCTGAAACCATAGAGGCCATGGCGACCACTTTCATGGTACTACCGGCCAGGAAGAAAAAGGGGATGTTCAGGACTATTACCGGAAACCAGGCAACGGCCTGGGGATTGCTTGCAGCCGCCGAAAAATCCGGCAGGCCCCTGTTCCTCGGATCTTATCCCATTACACCGGCCTCGGAAATACTCCAGGAATTATCAGAACGGAAACATCTGAATGCAATAACATTTCAGGCAGAGGATGAGATCGCCGGGATATGTTCTGCCATTGGTGCCAGTTACGCCGGAAGGCTGGGGGCTACTTCGACTTCCGGTCCCGGACTGGCTTTAAAAGGGGAGGCTATCGGGCTGGCAGTGATGACTGAATTACCGCTGGTTGTTATAAATGTGCAGCGGGGCGGACCATCGACCGGCCTGCCTACCAAAACTGAGCAAGCCGACCTTTTACAGGCACTTTACGGCAGGAGTGGTGAGAGTCCTGTCGTCGTTGTTGCCGCAACTACCCCGGCCAACTGTTTTGACTATGCCTACATTGCAGCTAAAATAGCTATTGAGCATATGACACCGGTCATTTGTCTGACTGACGGGTACCTGGCCAACGGCTCGGAGCTATGGCATATTCCTAAAATGGAGGATATGCCGGAAATCAAAGTGCCCCTGGTTAAAGACAATGATCCGGATTATTTCCCCTACCGAAGGAATCCCGAAAACCTGGCCCGGTACTGGGCCTTACCCGGTCAACCCGGGTTGAGGCATAAAGTAGGGGGACTGGAAAAATCCGATGTGACAGGGGAGGTGTCACACGACCCGATGAACCACCAGGTGATGTGCAAGCTGAGGGAAGACAAAGTTAATAAAGTGGTTGACTTTATCCCCGAACAGGAGGTAATAGGTGATGAATCGGGAGATCTCCTGGTAATAGGATGGGGCGGTACATATGGAGCCCTGGTTTCTGCGGTGGAAGAATTACGGGCAGAAGGAAAGAGAATAAGCCTGGTACAATTCAATTACATCAGGCCCCTGCCAAAAAATACCGGAGATATTTTCAAGAAGTTCAGGAAGAAAATTGTGTGTGAACTTAATCTCGGACAGCTTGCCACATACCTCAGATCCCAGGTGCCTGAACATGAGTACCTTCAATACAATAAAATACAGGGATTACCTTTCATGATAAAAGAATTAAAGAATAAGTTTAACGAAATACTGGAGGCAAAATAATATGAGCGAAGAACCGAATTTAATACAGGGCCTTACCAAGGCAGATTTCAAGCTTCCCAATCCTGTTAAATGGTGTGCCGGTTGCGGAGGTCATTCCATTTTGAATACGGTACAGGCTGCAATGCCTGAAATAGGTGTGGAAAAGGAAAATATAGTTTTTGTTTCCGGTATCGGATGCTCATCCAGGTTCCCCTACTATATCAACACCTATGGTTTTCACAGCTTGCACGGACGCGGGGCGGCCATTGCTTCGGGGATCAAGGTGGCCCGTCCGGAACTTAGTGTCTGGCTGGCAACCGGGGATGGTGACCTGATGGCAATCGGAGGGAACCATTTCATCCATGTGGTCCGAAGGAATATTGATATCAACATCCTGCTATTCAATAACAAGATTTATGGTTTGACCAAGGGACAGTATTCACCCACCACTCCCAAGGGAACCATTACCAAGACATCTCCTGACGGTACCATAGAGAATGAATTCAGACCCGGCGAACTGGCCATGGGGGCGCAGGGGACTTTCTTTGCGAGGGCAGTTGATACCGATCCCAAAATGATGAAGGAAATATTCATTGAAGCGGCCCGGCACAAGGGTACCTCCTGCGTTGAGATCCTTCAGAATTGTGTTATATATGCCAACCAGGTCCATTCAGAGATCACAGGTAAGGATGTAAGGGATGACCATCAGATCTACCTTAAGCATGGAGAACCGATGATTTTCGGAAAAAACAGGGATAAGGGGCTGATAATGGTTGATTCGCATCTGAAAGTGGTGGACCTCTCACCCGGAGGAGTAACCGAAAGGGATGTGCTGGTCCATGATGCCAAGGATCCTGATGATACCCTTCACTATATGTTGTCCAGGATGGGCCTTCCGGATTTTCCAATGGCCATGGGTGTGATACGCCATTGGGACGATACGACCTATGAACGCTTATTGCATGATAAGATCACTCATGCAATGGAAAATACCAGCATAAAAACAGTAGATGAATTGCTGAACAGCGGTAATACTTTCGAAGTAAAGGAAGATTACAAGGGCGATATCCACAGGCATACAATGAATGTATAGGACTGATCCTGCTTTCCGGTCTATTAATTTGTATCTTTGTTATAGTTCACTCCCAGGAACCGATAATGGCCGAAACTGACAAGCAGCAGGATATTCAAAAAATTATTCATGAGCGGAAAGAGCGCCTCAAGGAGCTTGCCTGTATCAACAAGACAACCCAGATACTCAAAGAGGGGAAATTAATTGAGGAGACGCTGAAGCGGATCTGCAGCATCCTCCCCGATGCCTGGCAATATCCGGAAATTTGCGTGGCACGGATTAATTATGACGGGAATTGTTTTGTATCTGGGAATTTCAAGGAAACATGCTGGAAGCAGAGCCAGGAGTTCGAAACCATCAACAAGAAAACCGGGAGGATAGAGGTATTTTACCTTAAGAAGTGCAAAGAACTGGATGAGGGTCCCTTCCTTAAAGAAGAAAGGGATCTCATTAATAACCTGGTCCTGAATATTGCCAACTTTATCAACAGCCTGGAAGCCAGGTCCATTTTGAAAGAACCGGCGCCTGCTATTGATGAGAAACCGGAGATCCACGAATTTAAAGAGCCAACTGACAGCGGACGGCAACTGCTGCATAAATACCTGAACAAACAGAATGCTAACAGGGATATCTTCCACGACCTGATGCCGTTCAAGGTGAAGGAGGTCCTTCTGGTTGCCACCCTTTATGATGCCTACAGCATTGAAAAAGAGGGAAGGTTCTCGGAACAGATCCTGGGAGAATACCACCAGCTGAGCCTGACGTCCATGCCCAGGGTGACAGGGGTATCCTCTTACGAGGAAGCAGTTGAGCAGCTGAAGTCAAGACATGTGGACCTGGTCATCCTGATGATAGGAGTGGACCGGAAGACCCCTATTCAACTGGGGAAGAAAATTAAGAAGGATTATCCCTACATACCTGTCTATGTGCTGCTGAACAACGACCGTGAGTTGGGCGAGTTCAAGGCAGGATTTAAAATACTGGATATCATCGACAAGGTCTTTGTGTGGAACGGCGATTCGAAGATATTCTTTGCCATGGTCAAACATCTGGAGGATAAGGTGAACGTGGAAACCGATACCAGGAAGGGACTGGTGAAAGTGATCCTGCTGGTGGAAGATTCTGAAAAGTACTATTCCCGGTACCTGCCGATGTTATATGATAATGTGCTGCAGCAAACCCGGCGCCTTATAGAAGATGTGAGTACGGATGATCTTTACAAGGTCCTGAGACTGAGGGCTCGCCCCAAGATACTGCTGAGTTCCAGCTTTGAGGAAGCCGTCGACATATTCGATCAGTACAAGAACGACCTGTTGTGCCTCATCACCGATGTAAGTTTTGAACGTAAGGGTAAACTTGATGATAATGCCGGATTCGAACTGGTCAGGCTGGTCAGGGAACGGGTACATGGACTTCCCACTGTGATCCAGTCCTCGGAGACCAGCAACTCCCATAAGGCCTTTGAACTGAAATCCGTTTTCATAAATAAAAACTCTGATACCCTTGCACAGGACGTTGATGGTTTTATAAAACACCACCTGGGTTTCGGGAATTTCGTATATAAGGATTCCGCCGGCAAGACGCTGGCCGTGGCCCATACTTTGAAGGAGTTTGAGGATCTTATGGATACCATTCCTGTCGAATCATTGGTCTATCACGGTAATCGAAACCATTTCTCCCTGTGGCTGATGGCACGGGGCGAGATCAAGATCGCCAAGATGATACATCCCATCAAGGTGTCTGACTTTGAAGATCCCCTGGAGTTCAGAGACTACCTGAGATTTGTCATTCGCAAGTACCGCAACGAGACCAATATAGGCAAGGTCATCAATTTTGAGGAAACAGCCATCCTGGATGAGACCAATATAGTCAGCCTTGGCACAGGGGCGCTGGGAGGCAAGGGACGCGGACTTGCCTTTATCAATACGCTGATTTACAACATGAATCTCGGGGAGATCATTCCTTCCATAAATATCCGGACCCCGGTCACCATGGTTATAGGTACGGATGAGTTCGATATTTTCATGGAAAGGAACCAGTTGCATGAGATCGTCCATGGCGGTGAGGATTATGACAGTATTAAGGAAAGATTCATGGAAGGCAGCCTGTCTTACAACCTGGAAAAAAGGCTGAAGGCATTGCTGAAGCTGATCAAAAAACCCATTGCTGTGCGTTCGTCCAGCCTGCTCGAGGACAGCATGTCCCAACCTTTTTCAGGGATATTTTCCACTTTCCTCCTGCCGAATAACCATCCTGATTTCAACAAGCGCCTGCAGCAGACCATGGATGCTGTCAAACTGGTTTACGCATCCATATATTCAGATCATGCCCGGGGCTATTTTGAAGCCATCAGTTACAAGATGGATGAGGAAAAGATGGGGGTGGTCATACAGGAGGTAGTAGGAAACCGGTTTGAAGAGTACTTTTACCCGCACATAAGCGGTACGGCCCAATCCTATAATTACTATCCCGTGTCCCATATGAAACCTGAAGACGGGTATGCCGTGGCTGCAGTGGGACTTGGACAGTATGTGGTTCAGGGAGAGAAAGCTTACCGCTTCTCTCCAAAGTACCCCTCCCTGGTTCACAGCACACCGGATGACCTGGTGAAGACCTCCCAGGTCCAGTTCTATGCAATTGATCTGAAGAAAAATGATCCCGACCTGCTCAAAGATGGCCAGGAGGCCGGCCTGACCAGGCTGGATATTGCGGAAGCTGAAAAACATGGTGTACTCAAGCATTGTGCTTCGGTATATGATCCTGATAATGACCGGATTGTATCGGGACTCGAAAATGCGGGTCCGCGTGTGGTGAACTTTGCAGATATACTCAATTACGATTATATCCCCCTGGCCAGGGCCATTGACCTGATACTGGGAGTGGTCAAGGAAGCGCTAGGTACGGCTGCGGAAATAGAATATGCGGTTGACCTGAACAGGGATGAAAAGGGGAATGTATCCTTCTACCTGTTGCAGATCAAACCCCTTGTGGGAAGCAGCGATGACTTTCATATTGAGATGGAAAGTGTGGATAAGGAAAGAGTGGTGCTGTTCGCAGAGAAGAGCATGGGGAACGGCAGGATAGAGAACATCCGGGATGTGATCTTTGTGGATAATGAGAGTTTCGACAGGACCAGGACCAAAGAGATCATCCCCGAAATCGAGGCCATGAATGCAGAGATGGCCCGGCAGGGCCTTAATTATGTATTGATAGGTCCGGGACGCTGGGGTACCCGGGACCGGTTCATAGGCATACCGGTTACCTGGCCACAGATATCAAGGGCCAGGGTGATCGTGGAGATCAGCCCGAAGGACCTCCCGCTTGATGCATCCCTGGGGTCCCATTTTTTTCATAATGTAACCACTATGAATGTGGGATATTTCTCCGTTCTGGACGGTTCGGAAAAAGACAGGATTGACTGGGATATACTGAACATGCAGGAACTTGTAAAAAAGACCGGCTACCTCAGGCACGTAAGGTTTGAAAAGCCGCTGAACATTATCATGGACGGTGAAAAACGGCTTTCCATCATTACCTGGAACAAGCATTAATTATAAGATCGAATACATATTACATTGAATAACAGTAACAACATTTATATTCCCACCATTAATTTTGACCACACTGCATTCAACCTGCTTATGCAGAAAAGGATCAGGCAGGTGCTTCTTATTTGCAGCCACTATGATGCCTTCATGCTGGAAGAGGATGGCCGGATCGATGAGCAGATATTCAACGAGTATGTTTCCCTCAACCTGAGGTATCCCCCGAACTTCGTACAGGTCAGTTCTTCAGTAGAGGCTTTCAGGGTACTGGAAGAGAAAGAGATCAACCTGGTGATCTCCATGCTCAATATTGAAGACATAGATACCTTTAACCTGGCAAAGCAGATCAAATCAAAATACCCCGATATACCTATTGTAACCCTGACCCATTTTAACCGGGAGGTTTCACTCAGGCTGCAGAAGGAGGATCTGAGTGCCATAGATTATGTTTTCTGCTGGCTGGGTAATGCCAACCTCCTGCTGGCGATTATCAAGCTGATTGAGGACCGCATGAATGTCGAGCATGACGTTCAGCAGGTAGGGGTACAGACCATTCTGATGATAGAGGATTCCATCAGGTACATCTCCAGCTACCTTCCGAATCTCTACCAGATCATTATGAAGCAGTCCCGCATTTTCGGACAGGAAGCCCTGAACGAACACCAGAAGATGCTGAGGATGAGGGGCCGTCCCAAGATCCTTCTGGCCACCACCTACGATGAGGCAAGAGGGATCTATGAAAAGTATAAAAACAACATGCTGGGCATCATCTCTGATGTCAGGTTTCATAAAAACAGACAAACCAAGGAAAAGGAAAAGTTCGGGATACAGTTCTGCAGGGAAGTCCGCCAGGAAGACAAGTTCCTTCCTTTTATAATCCAGTCCTCCGACCTGGCTAATAAAAAGGCGGCTGATGAAATGAATGCCGGGTTCATCCATAAGCATTCGAAAAACCTTATCGTCGAACTTAAAACCTATATCATTAATAATTTTGCATTCAACGATTTCATTTTTATTGATCCGGGCACCGGAAAGGAGTTGGCAAGGGCGGCTGACCTGAGGGAACTGCAGGAACTTATTCTCACCATTCCGGATAAAGTACTTGAACATCACAGCCGGAAAAATGACTTTTCCAAATGGCTGAATGCCAGGGCGTTATTTACAATTGCTCAATTATTTAAACAGGTAAGGAATGAGGATTTCGAGAATACCGAAGGTATCAGGAAATACCTGTATGATGCAATAGCTGACTACAGGATCAGCAAGGGAAGAGGAGTGATTGCCAGCTTTGATAAGGACAAGTTCAACAGGTACCTGATATTCAGCAGGATAGGGGAAGGGTCAATCGGGGGGAAGGCTCGCGGACTGGCATTCATCAATTCTATCATTGAAGGCCACAGGATCTTTAACCGTTATCCGGGATTGGTGATAACCATTCCCCGGACCGTGGTAATGAGTATCGACATCTTCGATGAGTTTATGAGGGCAAATGAGCTGTATAAGGTGGCCCTTTCCGATATACCCGATGAAGAGATACTGGAACATTTCATCAGGGCCGAACTGCCGGAATGGATCAGACAGGACCTGCTGGCCCTTGTGGAGGTGCTGGAACACCCTATTGCTGTCCGCTCTTCAAGCAAGCTGGAGGACTCACATTACCAGCCCTTTGCCGGTATCTATTCAACATACATGGTGCCGGTCATCAAAGATAAGAAGCGCATGGTCAGGATGTTGTCCGAAGCCATCAGATGTGTCTATGCCTCGGTTTACTATAAGAGCAGCAAGGCATATATGGCGGCTACCTCCAACGTGATAGATGAGGAACAAATGGGGATCATACTGCAGGAAATCTGCGGGCAGGAATATAACGGCAGGTTTTATCCCGGTATTTCCGGTGTGGCCCGTTCCATAAATTATTATCCCATCGGGCCCGAAAAGTCCTCAGACGGAATGGCCAATATTGCATACGGTCTTGGCAAGTACATCATGGAAGGTGGTGTCGGACTGCGTTTCTCGCCCAGATTCCCTAAAAAGATACTGCAGTTATCCTCGAGTGAAATGATACTGAAGGATACCCAGAAAACCTTCTATTCCCTGGATATGTCGCCGGATAGTTTCAAACCCTCTGTGGATGACGGTATCAACCTCTTCAAGCTGAAGATCAAGGAAGCAGCCGGTGATCCGCCTTTCAGGTTCGCTGCATCAAGCTATGACCTGCACAGCAATATGATCAGGGATGGTTTGTATCATGAGGGGAAACCTGTTATAACTTTCTCAAGTATATTGAATCATAATACCTTTCCCCTGGCCGAAATCCTTTCCGACCTGCTGCAGATATGCCAGAAAGAAATGAACAATCCCATAGAAATGGAATTTGCAGTCAACCTGGATGTGCCGGAAGGAGAAATGAAAGTATTTAACTTCTTGCAGATCAGGCCAATTGTGCATAATGACCAGGGGATCAATTTTGACCTTGAAGAGATAGACAGGGAGAAGGCAATTATCATTTCCGAGGCTGCACTGGGCAACGGGGTCTTTGAAGGATTGCTGGATATTGTATACGTAAAGACGGATAAGTTCGATCCTGCAAAAAATAAAGAGATTGCCCTGTCCATAGAGAAGATAAATGCGGACTTCCTTTCCCGGCACGGAAATTATGTACTGATCGGTCCGGGCCGCTGGGGTTCAACAGACCCCTGGCTGGGTATCCCTGTAAAATGGGCACAGCTGTCTGCTGCACGGATCATCATTGAATCCGGACTGGAAAATTTCAGGATTGATCCGAGCCAGGGCACTCATTTCTTTCAGAATGTGACTTCCTTCGGGGTGGGTTATATGACCATCAACCCCTTTATTGATGACGGTTTTTACGATCATGAATACCTGGCTGCCCGTGATGCTTTTTTTGAGGACCAGTACATCAGGCATATCCGTTTTGACTCGCCAATGTGCATACAGATAGACGGACGCAAGAACAAGGGTGTTATTTATAAACCCTGAACCATCAGTATGATATATATCATAAGTTTTTATTTGTTAAGTCAGGAAGGTCAGTGTAAATTTAGAACGGATTAACTCAATAATACTATCAATATGAATGTAGATATCTTGATGAACGACCTGGTTAAGAAACACCCGTCAGAACCGGAATATCACCAGGCAGTCAGAGAAGTGCTCGAATCAATTGAAGAAGTTTATAATGCTAATCCCCAGTTCCATTCGGCAGGGATTATTGAAAGGATCATAGAACCCGATCGTGTGTATATGTTTAAGGTACCCTGGACCGATGATCAGGGGGCCATACAGGTCAACCTGGGATACAGGATACAGTTTAACAATGTCATAGGGCCCTATAAGGGCGGACTTCGGTTCCACCCCAGTGTAAACCTGGGGATACTGAAGTTCCTGGGATTCGAACAGATCTTCAAGAACAGCCTGACATCCCTGCCTATGGGAGGTGCCAAGGGGGGATCGGATTTTAATCCTAAGGGAAAATCAAATGCCGAGATCATGCGTTTCTGCCAGGCCTTCATGCTGGAGATATGGAGGATTATAGGTCCCTCTACCGATGTTCCGGCCGGGGATATAGGGGTAGGTACCCGCGAGATCGGTTTCCTGTACGGTATGTACCGGAAACTGGCCAGGGAAAATACCGGTGTGCTTACCGGTAAGGGAATAGACTGGGGAGGCAGCCTGATCAGGCCCGAGGCTACCGGTTTCGGAGTGGTTTATTTTGTTAAGGAAATGCTCGACACGGTCGGGGAATCGCTGGAAGGGAAGACCGTGGCTGTATCCGGTTTCGGTAACGTTGCCTGGGGAGCCGTGCAGAAGGCTACAGAACTGGGTGCCAGGGTAGTTACCCTCTCCGGTCCGGATGGCTATATATATGACCGGGAAGGGGTATCGGGAGACAAAATAGAATATATGCTTGAACTGCGGGCTTCGAATGAAGATATCGTCAAACCCTATTCCTATGAGTTTGAGGGCGCAGAGTTCGTACCGGACAAGCATCCATGGGAAGTTAAATGTGATATCGCTTTGCCCTGTGCCTGTGAAAATGAGCTCAACAAGGAAGATGCACTGCAACTGGTAGATAATGGCTGCATGATAGTATGTGAGGGTGCCAATATGCCCTGTACACCCGAAGCCATAGAGGTTTTCCAGGAGAATAAGATGCTGTATGCTCCCGGGAAGGCAGCCAATGCCGGCGGTGTGGGGACCTCCGGGCTCGAGATGGCCCAGAACAGCATGAAACTGAACTGGCCCAGGGCGGAAGTGGACCGCAGGCTGCATGAGATCATGACAAAGATCCATGAATCCTGTGTACGCTACGGAAAGGAATCAGACGGACATGTCAATTATGTCAATGGAGCCAATATAGCCGGTTTTCTCAAGGTCGCCAACGCCATGCTCGACCAGGGGGTAATATAACGGGTGTCTTCAAGCAGGTAATAATTCCAGTCAGTAGTCATTCCGATACACCTTTACTTTTTCCGGCTCAGCAGATATTCCTTAAAATCCTCAAAATCAGCAGAGAGGGGAATGGACCGGCTGGGTTTTTGGAGGTGCATGGATAAACGCTCCGGGATATCCACTTTTTTACCGGTAACTTCTTCGACAGTTTCCCTGAATTTTGCAGGATGGGCCGTCTCAAGGAATACACCTGTCTCCCCGGCTTTTATTTGATTTTGCAGTGAACGGTAGCCGGTAGCCCCGTGGGGCTCAAGCAGGTATCCGTGTTTGTTCCAGACCTCTGCTATGGTGGTTCGCATATCTTCGTTACTCGAGACCTCGCTGGAAAGGATGGCGCTGAGGGCCTCACGGGAATGCTCATACATATCAAGAATGCGCACGAAATTGCTGGGGTCGCCGACATCCATGGCGTTGGCAAGGGTAGGGACCGAGGGGCGCGGGGTAAATACCCCGGTATGCAGGTATTCCGGGACCACATCATTGATGTTGGTGGCCGCAATGAAACGCTTTACCGGCAGGCCCATTTTATGGGCTATCATCCCTGCCGTCAGGTTCCCGAAATTGCCGCTGGGCACTGAAACCACTAATTGTTCGGGCGTCCCTGAATGCAGTCTTTCTGCTCCCTGCAGCTGTGCCAGCATGTTGAAATAATAAAATGTCTGGGGCAGGAGGCGGGCCAGGTTGATAGAATTGGCAGAGGTCAGGAAGAGACTGTCCCTCAGTGCTGGATCATTAAAGGCTGTTTTTACAAGTCTCTGGCAATCATCAAAACTGCCCCCGACTTCCAGGGCAGTAATATTCTCACCAAGTGTGGTGAATTGTTTTTCCTGTATCCCGCTTACCAGTCCCGATGGATAGAGTATATGCACATGTATGCCCGGCACCTGGTAAAACCCGCTGGCAACAGCACTTCCGGTATCCCCTGAAGTGGCTACAAGCACATGTACCATCTTGTCAAGATCCCGCACAAAATATCCCAGCAGGCGTGCCATGAAACGTGCCCCCACATCCTTGAAGGCCAGGGTGGGACCGTGAAACAGTTCCAGGGAGTATATTCCTTCACGGACCTTTACCAGGGGGGTGTCGAAATTGATGGCCCCTGTGACTATATGTTCCAGCTCGGGCAGTGAGACATCGCCGGCAAAAAACTGTCTGGCGATCTCCAGTGAAATTTCAGGGAATGAATATTTATGTATGTTTTTTATGAAGCCAGCGGGCAGTACAGGCAGGCTTACGGGCATATACAACCCCGAATCTTCTGCCAGTCCGCGAATCACCGCTTCTTTGAGTGGGGTAATCTGCCTGCGGTTATTTGTGCTGTAATAGTTCATCGGCCACTTGTTTGGTTAATCAGCCACTCCTTTAGTTCATCCGATCTCCTTTAGTTCATCCGATCTCTTTTAGCTCACCCGATCTCTTTTAGTTCAGCCACTCCTTAAGTTCATCCGATCTCTTTTAGCTCACCAGGGATACTCCTGTCCTGTTAACGGCTGAAACAAAAACGGCACATTCTATCCTCAGTTCAGAGAAAACCTCAGCCATTTTCTTGCCTGCTTTGCCGGCCAGATCCCTGTTATTGCTCAGGGCGAACACAGAGGGCCCTGATCCGGATATCCCTGCTCCAAGGGCCCCGGCATCAAGGGCAGCCTGTTTGATCCGGTTATAACCGGGAATGAGAAATGCCCGTTCCGGTTCAGCAATATAGTCATGGAGTGAAGAGCCTATCAGCTTATAATCAGAGCGCAACAAACCGGTTACCAGTCCGGCAAGGTTCCCTGACTGCCTGATCGCCGTCTGCAGGGGGACCTTTTCCTTGAGTATCCTTCGGCTGTCGGAGGTGGCGATGCTGATATCAGGGTGTACCACCGTGCAGAAAAGATCATCAGGCGCCTGTATCTCTATTATGTCAAGAGGATCGTAGGAATGTACCAGCGTAAAACCTCCCAGGAGGGCGGGTGCCACATTATCGGCATGAGCCGAACCGCTTGCCGCCTCTTCACCTTTCATGGCGAAAGGTATAAGTCCGGCAGCATCCAGGGGTTTCCCGAGCAATACATTGGCTCCGAAGACGGCTCCTGCAGAACTGGCCGCACTGGAACCAATACCGCTTCCGGGCGGTATCTTTTCAAGGAAGATGATGCGGAATTTCTGCGAATTACCAAGATGTTCACAGAGGGCATCAATGGCAACTGTCGAAACGTTGACCAGGGGATCAGCCGGCAGGGTGCTCCCGGATTCATTGATGATCTCATGGGAATCCGCATCAATGGCTTCCATCTCGATGATGTCGCCGGGTGAATCAATGGCCAGTCCGAGCAGGTCGAAACCCGGACCCACATTGGCTATGGTAGCAGGGGCAAATATCCTGATTCTATTATCCATTCCTGTTCAGATTAGAGGGAACAGATCAGTTCATAACTAAAATCTTTCAGTGATTGCAGCTTAAAGTCTGCAATCGCATACCGCGGATCATCATAGTAAACCGGTTCCGGAACAACAATTGTTTTCATACGTGCCGCCTTGGCTGCGATCATGCCGTTGAATGAGTCTTCAACTGCAAGGCAGCTGATGGGCGGCAGTCCCAGCCGCGAAGCCACTCCGAGGTATACAGCCGGATTGGGCTTCCCGTAGGTCTCATCCTCTGAGGTATGGGAAATGCTGAAATGATCCCTCAATCCGGATTTATCCAGGAAGGTATTTATCATCATCCTGGGTGAGGAACTGGCAATGGCAGTGTGCAATCCGTTTGCCCTGACCATCTTTACTGCCTCCAGGGCTCCCTCCATCAGGATGCAATTGCCATTATTGAATAATTCATACACCCGCTTATACAGCTCAGCCTTAAGTTTAGCGTGATCAGGATCCGGCCAGGGCTGGCGGTTGTACCAGTGTTCAATCACCTCCCCGGAGCCCAGGCCGTAGCTCTCCATTACCATATCATCGGTAATATCTATGCCACAGCTTTTAAAGACCTCCTGTTCCGCCTTCCGCCAGTAGGGTTCGGAATCGATCAGTAATCCGTCCATATCAAAAATCACTGCCTTTATCATATTTGCGAATCTGCGAATCTGCCAATCTGCGAATCTGTAATTTGCGAATCTGCCAATCTATATGTTGGCAATCCGTATCACATCCGCGAAAATTCCCGCTGCCGTTACCTCTGCTCCCGCGCCATAGCCCTTGATGATCATGGGAAGTTCCTTATATCGCTCCGTGGTCAGGGTTATAATATTATTGCTGCCTTCCAGCGAATAGAAGGGGTGATCCGATGCCACCTCCTGCAGGCTGACATCCGCCTTGCCGAGCTTCATGCGTGCCACAAACCTCCATTTCTTTTTGCCCTTTTCGAGTTCCTTTCGTCTCTCCTCGAAGTCTGCATCATGGGTTTTGACCTTTTTCCAGAAATCCCCGAGGCTGCCTTCAAAACAATCCTGCGGCAGGAAGGGCACGATTTTGACATCCTTCTCCTCGATCTTATACCCGGATTCCCTCGACAGTATCAGGAGCTTGCGAATCACATCGGTACCGCTCAGGTCTATCCTGGGATCGGGTTCGGAATAGCCCTCCTCCTTGGCCAGCCGGATGGCCTGGCTCAGCGGGATGGCCTCGCTCAGGGTGTTGAATATGAAATTGAGGGTCCCTGACAATACTGCCTGAAGTTCCAGGATCTTGTCCCCTGAATTGATCAGGTCGTTCATGGTCTTGATCACCGGGAGTCCCGCACCTACATTGGTTTCATACAGGAATTTCACGCCTTTCTGCTGCGACAGGGATTTAAGTTCACGGTAGTGTTCATAATCCGAGGAGCAGGCGATTTTATTGGCAGCAACAACCGATACAAAAGAATTGAACACTTTCTTGTACAACCCTGCCACCTCCTTACTGGCCGTGCAGTCTATAAGCACACCATTGCGCAGGTTGAGCCTGGCTATCTCCTTGATGAAGCTGTCAAGGTCCGTGTCAGCACCCTGTTCCAGTAAATCGGCCCATGCTGTTAGATCGATGCCATCCTGGTTCAGGATCATCTTCCTGTCATCGGCAAGTCCCACCACGTGGATCTGCAGGCGGTGATTTATAAGTAATTTCTCCTTCTGGGCCCTTATCTGATTAAGCAGGCTCGATCCCACATTTCCCACTCCGACCAGGTACAGGTGCAGCTCCTTATAATGCGACAGGAAAAAGCCTTCATGGATGACATTCAGGGCCTTTTTAAGGCTGTGCCTGGAAATTACAACTGAAATATTCAGCTCGGAGGACCCCTGGGCGATGGCTATCACGTTGATACCGTTGCGTCCCAGCGATCTGAAAAGATTTGCCGAGATGCCCGGCGTGTGCCTCATGCGCTCACCAACTATGGCAATAATTGACAGTTCCGGTTCATGCTGGATCTTAATGCTTTTAAGGTATTTTATCTCATGAAGGAATTCATTATTCAGGGCAGACAAAGCCTTAACCGAATCATCGGGCTTAATGGCAAAACTGATGGAATATTCCGAGGAAGCCTGCGTATTCATTATAATATTGATCCCCTCTGCGGCCAGGGCGGTGAACAACCTGGAAGAGATCCCCGTAACACCTACCAGTCCGGATCCCTGAATAGTAATAAGGTCTATCTCATCAATTGAGGAGATCCCTTTTATCAGTTGCTGGCTGGCTTTTTTATCCGTGGCTCCGATCAATGTCCCTTTCTCATCAGGTGAGTAGGTATTCTTTATGTGAATTTTAATGCGTTTGTTCAGTACAGGCTGTATGGTGGGTGTATAGATTACCTTTGCACCGAAATGGGACAGTTCCATGGCCTCGGCATAACTGAGGGTCTCAATGGCATAGGCCTTGGATACCTTCCGGGGATCGGCGGTCATGAATCCGTCTACATCGGTCCATATCTCCAGTACGCTGGCGTCTGTTGCAGCGGCAATTATTGAGGCTGTATAATCCGAACCGCCGCGCCCCAGGGTGCTGATCTCGTTATTTTCGGTGCTGGCAATGAATCCGGGTACTATAGCATTATGCTTCAGTGATTTGAAATGTGCGGCCACTAATTTATTGGTGGCTTCGAAATCCACACGGGCGCTGCCGAAATTGTTGTCGGTTTTTATAAGCTCCTGTATCTCCACCAAATAAGCCTCATTTATAAAAAAGCTGATGAGGAATGATGACATGCGTTCCCCGAAACTTAGGATCCGGTCGGATGTTTTGGGTGTCAGGTCTTTTAGAAGGAAGACCCCGTAAAGGATCTCTTCAAGCTCATTGATGAGCACTTTGATGCCTGCCAGTATATTGCTTTGCTGGTTTACCCTGAACAGGTTGCTGACCGTATCATAATGCCTGTCCTCCACTTCTTTCAGAACCTTCTTATACTCTTCTTTTCCCTGGCTTGCCATGATGCTGATCCGCACCAGCTGATCTGTAACTCCCTGCAGGGCGGATACCACCACCACCGAAGCTTCCCTCTGGCTTTCAACTATCTGTTTGACCTGCCTTATGCATTCCGGTGTTCCGACCGACGAGCCACCGAATTTCAGAACTTTCATTTGTTTCGAATTTGTAATTATCTATACGAACTTATACAATTAATCCCATTAAACAATGCCTCAGGCGCTGGCCAGAGGTACCTCCTGGTCAACTTTCCTGATCAGGCCCTGAAGGACCTTGCCCGGACCCACCTCCGTGAACGAGCTGGCCCCGTCCCGCAACATATTGCTGACGGTCTGTGTCCATCTGACCGGGGCAGTCAGCTGAAGCAGCAGGTTCTCCCTGATCCTGTCAGGGTCCCTCTGCGGTTCGGCCGTCACATTCTGGTACACCGGGCAGAGGGGATCACTGAAGTTCGTTCCTTTAATAGCTTCTTCCAGCTGCAGCCGGGCAGGCTCCATAAGCGGTGAATGAAAAGCGCCGCCAACCTGCAGTTTAAGCGCTCTGCGGGCACCCCTTTTCGTCAGTTCTTTCACCGCAAGGTCTATACCGGCAACAGAACCGGAAATCACTACCTGTCCGGGTGAATTATAATTCGCCGGAACCACCACCTCGTTGATACCTGCACAGACTTCCTCGATCAGGGCATCATCCATGCCAATGATGGCTGCCATGGTTGAGGGTTCCAGTTCACAGGCCTTTTGCATGGCAAAAGCCCGCTGTGCAACCAGTTTCAAACCGTCCTCAAAGCTGAGAGCCCTGTTGGCAACCAGGGATGAGAACTCGCCCAGTGAATGGCCGGCAACCATTTGGGGATGAAAATCACTGATGGTACCTGCCAGTACGACCGAATGCAGGAAAATTGCCGGCTGGGTGACCTTTGTTTGTTTGAGATCCTCCGGCGTCCCCCTGAACATAATATCAGTGATCCTGAATCCGAGTATCTCGTTGCCGCTTTCAAACAGTTTCCGGGCCTCCTCAAAATTGTCGTAGAGCTCCTTTCCCATTCCCACAAACTGGGCTCCCTGTCCTGGAAAAACGTATGCTTTCATTATTTCATGACTCCTTTATCTGATTTTATTTAGTAACCGCGATGATAATTATGCGGATTAAATGTTTATTATGGATACCGCTCCGGAATAAAGGAGCGGCCGGTGTGATTAATGTATCAGGACAGGGGTCCCTGGATCAGGTTGATAAATTCCCCGCGGGTGCTGGCCTTATTCAAAAATTCCCCGGTAAAGGCAGAGGTGGTGGTAACCGAATTCTGTTTTTGGACACCCCTCATTACCATGCAGAGGTGCTTGGCTTCGATGACCACGGCTACCCCAAGCGGGTTCAGGGTTTCCTGGATGCAGTCCCTGATCTGTACCGTCAGCCTTTCCTGTACCTGCAGCCGGCGCGAATATGCTTCGACTACGCGGGCGATCTTGCTCAGCCCTGTTATATACTTATCCGGGATATAGGCTACATGAGCCTTACCCAGGAAGGGGATCATATGATGCTCGCAAAGTGAAAAAAGTTCTATGTCCTTAACAATAACCATTTCCCTGTATTCTTCCCGGAACATAGCTGATTTTAAGATGCTTTCAGGATCAACACCGTAACCCTGTGTAAGGAACTGCATTGCCTTGGCAACCCGCACGGGTGTTTCTTTTAGTCCCTCCCGGGTGGCATCTTCTCCAATGACATCCAGTACTTTCTTGTAAACGGCTGTCAGCTGCTCTGTCCTTTTATCATCGTAAATATCTACTCTGTTATAACCCTCATTATCTGCAGAACCCACGCCGTTATTAATGACTTCCATTTGATATGATTTAAATTTGTGAAAAGTACTTGTCGGATAAGTTAATGAAAACTTAACTATCCGAAATATTCAACGTAATTGTTTTCTGTTTCTTCAATCTTCACGCAATGAAGTTCCACTCCCAGTGACCTGATATGAGGTTCCAGCTCTTCCCATATAGCAATGGCAATATTCTCAGTTGAAGCAATACGGTCTTGCATGAAGACCACCTCCAGATTCAGGTTGCGGTGATCCACCCTGGAGATGATCTTTTCCCTGATGATGCTGCTGAGGACCTTCAGATCCACCACATATCCCAGCTCGGGTTTCATCTCTCCCTTTACTGTTACGAAAAGGTTATAATTGTGCCCGTGCCAGTTGGGATTGGAACAGTTCCCGTACACCTCCAGGTTCTTCTGGTCGTCCCAGTCCTTCCTGTATAAGCGGTGGGCCGCATTAAATCTTTCTCTTCGCGTGAGATATATCATTATACAAAGAAAACTATTTTGAGCATAATATATAAATGGTAAGAAAAAAATTTAATCTTTACAGCAGGTAACAGCTATGAACATTAAGAAAAGGCTGGAAACAACCAGCGTAAGCGTATTTTCCATATATGCCATTTGTGCAGCTTTCGTAAGCTATGCGAGCATGTTTGCCCTAAGGAAGCCTTTTACGGCAGCCATGTTTGAGGGCATAAGCCTGTTCGGGGTCGATTATAAGATCATCCTGATCATATCACAGGTGCTGGGATATGCACTGGCAAAGTTCATAGGGGTCATACTGATCTCAGAAATGAAACCCCAGGCCAGGCCGCGGTGGATCATCCTCTTTGTCAGCACCGCATTGCTGTCTCTCCTGTTGTTCGCACTCTTTCCCTATCCTGCCGGCTTTGTTTTCCTTTTCTTCAACGGGTTGCCTTTGGGATTCCTCTGGGGCATAGTATTCTCATACCTGGAAGGCCGCAGGAATACCGAATTGCTGGGAGCCGGACTCTGCATCAGTTTTGTGGTTGCATCCGGGGTGGTGAAGACCATCGGTCGTGTCATGCTGGACAATTTTGCCGTATCGGAGTTCTGGATGCCCTTTTTAACCGGAGCGCTTTTTATTCCGCCCCTGATGCTGGGTGCCTGGTTCCTTAACAAGCTACCCGGACCCAATGCAGAGGATGTCGCACACCGGGCAAGAAGGGATCCTATGACGCGCCAGGACAGGATCCGGATGATCAGGCTTATTGGTCCTGGACTGCTGATGCTGGTACTGATATATGTCGGACTTACTATTTTCCGCGACCTGCGCGAGAATTATATGGTGGAGATATGGAACGAGCTGGGTTTCCTTCACCAGCCGGAGATCCTTACCTATACCGAGGTCCCGGTGGCATTCGTCGTACTGGTCATCATCGGGATGATGGTCCTGGTGCGCAGCAACCGAAAGGCCTTCTACCTGAATTATATCCTTTTCATAGGGGGCGCAACCCTCATCCTTGTGGCCACCCTGCTGCAGGAGCTTAAACTCATACATCCCATGCTCTGGATGATCCTGGGCGGATTCGGCATGTATATATCCTATATCGCATTCAACACCTTCATATTTGACCGGCTGATCGCAATGTTCCGCCTGCGCAGCAACTATGGATTCCTGCTGTATATAGCTGATTCTTTCGGTTATATAGGTACGATCATGATACTCATCTATAAGAATTTCGGTCAGGCCGGCCTGAGCTGGCTGGAGTATTTCAGGCTTATCTCCTACATCATCGGCTTTGCCATAATAGCCCTCTCACTGGCAAGCTGGTATTTCTTCATGACCAGGGAAGCAGCTATCAGGGTCAGGACAAGCAGCGGGGAAGATACCTGGTAGCTGGTATGGAGGATCACAAAACTGCCGGTATGGATGATCCCAGGGCAACCGGTCAGAAAGGTCCCAATGCAGCCGGATTCCAATAGTTTTTTTAATTTTAAGTTTTTAATTACCGGACCCTCACAATATAGCTAAATGATAATAGTTACAGGGGCAGCAGGATTTATTGGCAGTGTCATGACAGGCAGGCTGAACAGGGATGGCTACCGTGACCTGGTCCTTGTGGATGATTTTAGCAGGACAGACAAAAAGCGCAATTACCAGTCAAGGGAATATTCCGCGCTGGTTGACCGGAAGGAGTTTATAAGCTGGCTGAGGGAGAACCACAGGTTTGTGCAGTTTGTCATCCACCTGGGGGCCCGTACCGATACTGCAGAAATGGACAGGGCCGTTTTCGATGAGCTTAACCTGGAGTATTCCAAACAGGTCTGGAAGCTTTGTGTGGAATTCGGGCTACCCCTGATATATGCCTCATCGGCAGCCACTTACGGATCGGGGGGACTGGGATATGAGGACAGCCATGAACTCGTGGCTGAGTTGAGACCACTCAATCCTTACGGGGATTCCAAGAATGAATTTGATAAGTGGGCACTGGCCGAGGAGCGAAAGCCATATTTCTGGACCGGCCTGAAATTCTTTAATGTCTATGGTCCGGGCGAATACCATAAAGGGCGTATGGCCTCGGTGGTATTCCATGCCTGGCGTCAGATCAGGGAAACAGGAAAGGTTCGCTTGTTCCGCTCGCACAGGCCCGATTATAAAGACGGCCAGCAGCGGCGCGATTTCGTTTACGTGAAGGATGCAGCTGATGTCATGCTTCATTTCATGCAGGCACGCAAACATCCCGGCATCTACAACCTTGGTACCGGAAAGGCGGAAACCTTCCTGACACTGGTTGGCGCTGCCTTTAAGGCCCTGGAGCTTGATGAGGATATTGAATTCATTGATACACCGGCCGATATCAGGGATTCCTACCAGTACTTTACCCAGGCAAAAATGGACAAGCTCCGTGCGGCCGGATATGACAAAGCCTTCACCTGCCTGGAGGACGGTGTAAGGGATTATGTCAGGAATTATCTTGAGAAGGATTCCGTGTATTGATCTGGTGGCAAGCTTTATAAACATCTGCCGGTATATATGGCAAACACATTTTGTAGATTCAAATCAAACGCATGAATAAGCAAGGCTCCTGTTTTTTATTATTAGTGTTTGTTCTAAGCATCGGTATTCTTCATGGACAGGATGGAGCAAATGATGCTGTCTCCACCGGTCCGGAGAAAGGCACTCTGGTCATTGTAGGAGGTGGAGCAGGCGATTCGATTTTTGAGACCTTTATTGAGATTGCCGGTGGTAAGGATGTTCCGATTGTTGTCATACCCACGGCTGAAGGAAGAGACAGCTACGATGAGGATGCTGGAGGAGCAGGTACTATGAGAGAACTGGGAGCCACCAATGTTACGGTACTCCATACAACAGACAGGAATATAGCAGATTCCGATGAATTTGTGCGGCCGCTGATCAATGCCGGAGCAGTATGGTTCGGAGGAGGACGACAGTGGAGGCTTGTTGACGCCTATAAAAATACACTCACAGAAAAAATGATATGGGAGGTCCTGGAACGTGAGGGTGTTGTTGGCGGATCATCGGCCGGTGCAACTATCCAGGGAAGCTATCTGGCAAGGGGGGATACAGAGAATAATCAGATCATGATGGGGGATCATGAAGAAGGATTTGGGTTTTTGAAAAATGTTGCCATCGACCAGCATGTTTTGGCGCGAAACAGGCAATTTGATATGTTTGATATTCTGAAACACAGGCCGGAATTATTAGGGATCTCTATTGATGAAAACACAGCCATCATTGTCCGTGGCGACCAGTTTGAAGTAACAGGTGACAGCTATGTGATTGTCTACGATGGGACCTTCTGGTCGAGGGAGGGAAGCGATTTAAAAACCCTTCCTGAAAAGAACAGGCTTTTTTATTTCCTCCGCAAAGGAGATAAATATGATCTGAAGAATAGGGAAGTGATGCAAAAAAATCCCGGCGTCCAGATTGAAATAAAAACACTTAAACCTATATGAAAATGAAAAGAGAAGAAGCTCTTGAATTCCTTCACCAGCATGTCGAAGGGACCAAGATGAGGTACCACTGCTATTCCTCGGAGGCTGTCATGAGAGGGTTGGCCAGGCGGCTGGACCGCGACCAGGAGAAGTGGGGACTGGCAGGATTGCTGCATGATATTGACGTGGAAATTACCAATGCGGATCCCAAGGTCCATGCCCTCAAAGCGGTTGATATGCTTCGCGAGAAAGGGATGGATGAAGAGATAATCGATGCGGTAAAGATGCATAATGAGGAGGCCACAGGAATGGAGCGCAGCACGGAGTTCCAGCATGCCCTGGCAGCCGGGGAGACGGTAACCGGACTCATTTATGCCACGGCACTTATCTATCCTGATAAGAAGATAGCCAGCGTAAAACCCAAATCCATCCTGAAACGGATGAAGCAGTCAGCCTTCGCTGCCTCGGTAAGGAGGGAACATATCTATGAATGTGAAAAAATAGGCCTCTCGCTGGAGGAATTCGTAACCATTGCCCTTGATTCCATGACAGAGATAGGCGGGGAGATCGGGCTATAGATTCCGATCGGATCGATCGATCCGATGAATCGATCCGATGGGGATCAATAGGCTTAGTTCACCATATTTTTATGCAGACCAAAATAGCGAGCAATTATTGAAGTTTCCCATCTTTTCTATAACATTCAATCTTTCCAATATTGCATGGTGCAGTACAGTTAATGTTCAATCTACATTGAAAACTTCATTTTATCAAACTTGTCCGTAAAACCACTTCTCTTCAGGGAGTGGATATAAGGACAATTCTACTGATTTTCGATATACTGTTTGACAATATCAAGTGGAGCTCCTCCGCAGGAAGCGATGAAATAACTTGGAGACCATAAGCCT
>CAZILN010000401.1:0-3177 GCA_964540005.1 uncultured Bacteroidaceae bacterium
ACCTGTGCCCCGAATGCCATTATTTTCACCAATGGTGATAATGACACTTTCCCGCTCTGGTATGCCCAGGAAGTGGAGGGGATCCGGACAGATGTAAGGGTCATTAACCTGATGTTGTTCAATACGGAATGGTATATCGACCAGATGAAGAGAAAAGCCTATGATTCTGAACCGGTGCCTATGAGCCTTCCGAATGACAAATACAAAGACGGCACCAATAACATCATCTACCTGATTGAACGGATTGAAAATGCTGTAGACCTGAAACAGGTCGTGGAATTTATCGCCAACGATGACCCCCGCTCCAAGTTCAATCCCCAGCCAGGCATCAGCCTTGATTACATACCTACCAAGAAATTCAGGCTGCCTGTTGATTCGGCAAAGCTGATTACAAACGGCACGGTCAGGCCGGAAGATGCCGGAGAAATGCTACCTTCAATAGATTTCAGCCTGACAGGCAATAACCTGATGAAAAGCGGGATGATGCAATTCGATATTCTTTCTCAAAATGGTTGGGACAGGCCCATATATTTTGTTGCAGGAGGTAATGAAGGAGCATTGAACATGGAACAGTATTTCCAGATGGAAGGATTTGCCTATCGCCTTGTTCCAATCAGTACACCCGGAAGAAGCTTTCTTAGCTATGGAAGAATAGATACGGATATCCTGTACGATAATGTAATGAATAAATTCAAGTACGGCCGGATGGGAGAACCCGATGTTCATCTTGACTACTATACCCTCAGGACATTATCGGTGGTTAAACTGAGAAATATCTTCACAAGACTGGCTACTGCACTGATAGAAGAAGGAAAAAGGGATTCTGCGAGACTGGTCCTGGATAAATGCCTTGAAATCATGCCACATGAAAAAGTACCCTATGATGTTTTTACACCTCCTGTTGCAGAAGCTTATAGCATGCTTGGTGATACTGTTGTTACCCGTCAGATAGTTGAGACTCACCTGGGCGTTCTGACTGATGACCTGATCTATTATTTTTCCCTTAAAAGCGAGTTGCGGGCCACTCTCGATTATGAGATCAGGGTCTCCCTCCAGTTTTTACAGGATTACAGGAGAATGGCAAGTGAGGCCGGTCTTTTTGACCTGTTTCAGGAGATTGATGAAGTATTTACGGTGTATTACCAGAGGTATATACAGCAGATGCAGCCCAGGCAGTAAGGGAATGGCCTAACTGTCCCTGTGAAGCATGAAATCGACAAGTTCCCTGAGTTTCTGTTTCCTGTCATCATGTACCCTGACCTGGACCAGATTTGCCAGTGCCAGTTGATAATACTCATTCATGGCCTTTTCAGCAATAAGGTTCATCCCCAATCTGTTGTAGACCCCGGTAACTCCCGATATTTTCTCCATGGGATCTGAACCGGTATCGCTGAGCCATTTCAACAGATCTTTCTTAGTATCAGTACCGGTCAGCTCGAGTGACCTGGTCAGAAGATAGGTCTTCTTATTGGACAGGATATCCTGCCCGATACGCTTGCCAAAAACATCAGGATCACCATAGACATCAAGATAATCATCCCTGATCTGAAATGCCATCCCAATGTTTTTCCCAAACTGGTACATCTCATCTGCATCCTCCTTTTTAGCCCCGCCAATCAATGCTCCTATTCCCAGGCTGGCGGCAATCAGCACTGCTGTTTTCAGCTCTATCATCGTAAGGTACTGCGATGTGGTAATGCTGTCGCTTATTTCGTAATTCATATCCATCTGTTGCCCTTCACAGACTTGCAGGGCAGTTTTATTGAACAACCTGAGTACAGCTTTAAGCACTCCATCATCACATCTTGAGATCATATCGTATGACATAATAGACATAGCATCCCCTGACAGGATGGCAATATTCTTATTCCATTTGTTATGAACGGTGGGATGGTTTCTCCTGACAACTGATTCATCCATGATATCATCGTGGAGTAATGTAAAATTATGGAACAATTCAATCCCCAGGGCAGGTTCTATGGCTTTCTCATATTCATCAATAAACAGATTGCACGACATCAGCAGCATTACAGGTCTCAGGCGTTTTCCCCCGATGCTTATAATATAGGAAATGGGATCGTACAGTTCTGCAGGTCCCCTTGATAAAGGCAGTTCCCCCAGTTTCCTGTCAATACTGTTCCTTGCCTGGTTGAATGATATCATATCTAAGGTCTCCTTGCTTCCCATCTAAAATTAGTACTTTAATATTTCTTTACAAAGAGCTTAGAAATAACAATAAGTTATGCTTATTCGCGTTCACCCAGCATTAATCTTTTTTTCCTATTTTTACCCTTTCAAAAATTCCAAAATGAGAATCAGAGTCATCTATACCCTGTTATTTGTCTGTTGTATTGCATTCGCGGATACCCTTGTTGCCGGTGTTGTTGCTGATAAGGATGGACATTCCATTACATTCCGGATGAAAGAATTCAAAAACGATACCATCATTCTCGGCCAGCGTTTTAATGATTCGTATATCAGGAAAGACACGGCCCTGCTGGACGGAAACGGGAAGGGCAAATTTACCGGCGAAGCACCCCTGGAGCAGGGAATGTACCTTGTTCTGCTTCCGAATGACAGGTACTTCGACCTTATCATAGGAGAAGAACAGTACTTCAGCTTCGAGAATGATACCAGTGACCTCCTTAAAAACATGAAGGTTACAGGATCGGTTGATAATACAGCTTTTTACGATTACCAGCGTTTCCTCCAGGACAGGCGTGAAAAGGCCATGGACTTGCAGGAAAAGATCAGGAATTCAGCCAGCGAGGAGGATTCTTTAGATCTGGGCGAACAATTAAGCAGCTTAAATGAAGAAGTCCGGGCAAGTATAAAAGAACGGATCGCTACTTATGAAGGGACCTTCTTCAGCGTTTTCCTTCTGGCACTCCAGGAAGTGGAAGTCCCTGACCCACCGAAAGATGCGGACGGGAATATTATTGATGCACAGTTCCAGTATAAATACTACAAAGAACATTACTTCGATAATTTCGACGTTTCAGATGTCCGTCTTCTGCGCACACCCCTGTATGAGGGAAAGATCATGAGGTATATTGAAAGGGTGGTTGTACAGGTCCCGGATTCACTGATTTTAGAAGCTGACATGCTGATTGAAAAATCCCGGACAGATCCCCAGTTGTTCCGATTCATGCTGATTACCCTGTTCAATCATTTCGC
>CAZILN010000402.1:0-10921 GCA_964540005.1 uncultured Bacteroidaceae bacterium
CGCCAATATTCTTAATATCGGCAATGTCTGATTTCAGAAGCTCCTTGTAATCATCCCAAAAAGGGAATTCAGCAACCCGTTCATAAACCTTTTCACCAGACCTCCTCAGATCATCGAAAACAGCGCGGTCGGCATTTCCCATGCCGGCAATACCATATTTCCCCAGTGTCATTTGTGCAGAACCGGTTAGTGTAGCAAGATTAATTACCAGTTGGGGCTTGTACTTTTTTGCCCAGCTCAGGGCATCAGCCAGGATCATACGGCCCTCAGCATCAGTATTCAGGACTTCAACAGTAGTGCCGTCGTACATCCTTATCACATCTCCCGGCACATAGGCATTTCCGTCAGGACGGTTATCTGTGGCAGGTATCAGTCCAATCAGTTTTACCGGCAGCTTGTTCAGCGCGGCAGCATATATGGTTCCTGCAACAGCCGCGGCACCTGCCATATCTGATTTCATATAATCCATGCTGTCATGGGTGGGTTTAAGGCTCAGTCCGCCGGTATCGTATACCACCCCTTTGCCAACCAGAACAATGGGTTTTTTGTTCCTGGCTTTTTCAGGATTCCACTTCAGTATGCTGAAAGTTGGCGGATCCACACTGCCCTTATTAACAGCTAGTAATCCCCCCATTCGAAGTGACTCTATTTTTTTCTTATGGAAGACCTCAAAAGAAAATCCGGCAGCTGATCCCATTTTTTCGATTTCCTTTGATAACTGCAGGGCTGTCAGGTAAGACAAAGGTTCATTGACCATATCACGGGCCAGGCATACACCTTCAGTAACATGCTTCAATTCACTGACAGCACGGGCGGAAAGGCTTCCTTTTAAAAATTGTATCTTGCTGAGCCTGCTGGCCTTTCCTTCTGCTTCTTTCTTGTATTTTAAGAACTGGTAATTGCCGAGGATCATTCCTTCTGCAAGGGCAGTGACATATTCCTTCTCCTCACTCAGGTCTATGATATTGAGTTTTTCAATCTTCCTGGAATTGATCATTGCCTGGATCTTATGACCTGAAATGCGGATCTTCTCGAGCAGGTTCCCTTTTTCCTTATAACCGGTATGGCATACAATTATATACCTGTTATACTGATTAATGGCAATCTCGTTACTATCATCCTTTATCCGGGAATACAGGAAATCCAGTTCTGCCTTTTTAGAAATGTACTGTCCATATTCGCTTCCTTCCTTACCCAGCAGAATAAGGGAATCATCTTTATTGATAGTATCTGTTACGCTTAATTTCACGCTTTTGTTTAATTGGTGAGAACTCCTTACAATATCCAAGTGTTCACAAAGATAGGAGATTATATTAATAAGATTTAGAAAGGAGAATTATTCTATTATATCAAAAGTGTACAGAATGGCTTCCAGCTCACGAACATAATTTCGTTTATTCAGGCTGGGTGCGTGAATAAAACCATCTATTGTGACAACCCTGTTCCGCTTCTCATCGAGCATGGTATAGCTGATGAAGGGTCCTCCCATAAATGCATTCTCCAGTTTCCACAGTCCCCTTAATTCAACAGTATAGAGGCTGTCCCTGAGCATTTCAGTTACCTTCACAGATACCATATCCTCAATAATCATATAGGAATTTTTCGATGGTCCGCTTACAAACTTCTTTGTGAATTCGTTGCGTTTATTCATAAGGAATTCTGGAGTGAAAGTATTGGGATCTGTGTAATCATAATAATAGATAATTACTCCCTGGATGAGGTCTGCTATTTCATGGCTGAGCCAGATAAAATTAGTTGTATCTGTATTGAGGTGGTAACCGGCAGGCACAGAAATGCCTAGATTATGGTTTTGCCTGAGTTGGGCATCTATACCTTTAGCCCGGTTCTTTTTATAGTTTGCTACAGTACGGTTTCGTTCTGCCTGGTCCAGCAGATCCATCAACTTACCACTGTTTTCTTTAAGGTATGCCAGTACTTCAGATTCAGTAGGCCCGGCAACATTTACCAGGAGCTGGTGTTTGGCCCAGGTATCTTTCTGGACAATTATTGAAGGCTCTTTGTATTGTGAGGCAATCTTTGTGATAATAATATTCCTGTGTGATTTAAAAAGGCTGTTCAATGCTGCTGAAGGTATATTTACAATGTCATACCGGGGCTCGTATTGTGGCAGGACCTCGAATGGCTGGCTCATTATTTCATTGAAATATTTTCCCAGGTCTGATTCCCAGTTGGCTTTATTGATTACCAGCAGGACTTCCCCCGGACTGCCTGAAGGATTTGGCAGGAGGGCTTTTTGTTCTGTCTGACAGGATTGAATGAGACCGGTCAGAATAAAGACTGATACAATGAAAATTGATCTGTTCATGTTATTGAGGGTTTATTTGTTAACGCCGGAGCAGGCCGTGAATTGCGTGTATGCTATTAATTAATGATGAAAATTATCATAAAGATAACTGCCAAAAGACAGTAAGTCCCCTTCCCGGAAATAATTACCCATAATCTGCATGCCGAAAGGCATACCATTGGGATGCAGTCCGAGAGGCAGGGAGAGAGCAGGGATGCCGGTAAGATTGGCATGTATGGTAAAAATATCTTCCAGGTAAAGTGCGACAGGATCATCCCCCATGCTTCCTGTATCAAATGCTGTCCGGGGGGTGGTGGGAAGGAAGATAAAATCATAGCTGTTAAGGATCTCAGTTGTTTTATTGTAAATCAGCCTCCTGGCCTTTTGTGCTTTGGCATAGTAAGCATCATAATAGCCGGCACTCAAAACAAATGAACCTGTCATGATTCTTCGCTTTACTTCTCGGCCAAATCCTTCAGATCTGGAATCAATCATGGTTACACGTAGAGAGGATTTCTTTCTACTCCTGTGACCGAAGTGCATGCCGTCATACCTTGCCAGGTTGGATGCAGCCTCTGCAGTAGCCATAATATAATAGGCCGGGACCAAATAATCGAAGTAAGGGAAGCTTATGAGATCTACTCTGTGACCCTCCCCGCGCAGGGCTTCAATGATCTCAAAACTCCGTTTCCGGATCCCGGGATCCAGTCCGGGATGATCAAGTGTTTCCTGCAGACAGGCAATCCGCACTTTCCTTTGACCCTTTTGCAATTCCCTGGAATATTCAGGTACTTCCCTGTCAGAACTGGTGCTGTCAAACTGATCATACCCGGCCATAACTTCCATCAGCAAGGCTGCATCTTCAATATTGGTAGTAATGGGGCCTATCTGGTCAAGGGAAGAACCATAGGCAATCAATCCAAATCGGGAGATCCTTCCGTAGGTGGGTTTGAGTCCAAATATACCGCAAAAAGAAGCAGGCTGCCGTATGGATCCCCCGGTATCTGACCCCAGGGCGGCATGGCATAAGCCTGCGGCAACAGCTGCAGCCGAGCCACCCGAAGAACCTCCGGATACCTTGTTGTTGTTGAGGGGGTTCAGAACAGGGCCAAAGGCACTGGTTTCGTTGGTACCGCCCATGGCAAACTCATCACAGTTAGTTTTCCCGATTATAAGAGCATCCTCCTTGATCAGGCGGCTGATAACAGTGGCGTCATAAACAGACCGGAAATTTTGGAGCATCCTTGAGCCAGCAGTGACCGGTTGATCTTTGATGCATATATTATCCTTAACGGCAA
Organism: uncultured Bacteroidaceae bacterium; assembly: GCA_964540005.1. Lineage (GTDB taxonomy): Bacteria > Bacteroidota > Bacteroidia > Bacteroidales > SM23-62 > CAZILN01. The sequence continues at coordinate 3,604 of CAZILN010000402.1, forward strand.
TAATTAGTCCGGCCAGTTTTCCATACTTCCCGTTTTCAATTTTAGATTGGATGACGGCTGCCTGCCTTGTGGCCTGTTCATTAAAAACCGATATGAATGCATTGATATCCTTCGAAGACCCGATTTTGTTCAGGTATTTGTCAAGCAAAACAGGGAGAGAAGTACTGCCTGAAAGCAGTTCGGCTTGCACTAAAGATAGGCTCGGGGCAGAAGGCATGTACAGATAAAATCACTAACTACTTATTCGCTCTCAGCTTCCTTATCAGCCTCGGGTTCCTTAGTTTCGTCCTTGGTGGCTTTCTTAAATTCCTTCATACCCTGTCCCAGACCCTTCATCAGCTCAGGTATTTTCCTGCCTCCAAAAAGCAGCACGACAGCCAGTATGATCAAAACTACCTGCCATGGACCGAGCATTCCCAGAAATACAGCTAAAGTCATGATTGTTGGTTTAATTAATTACTACAAAATTAGAAATATTATTTTAATAAGCAGAAACAATACTGCACCTTACAATAAAGGCACCTAGCGCCGGAAATATTGCACGATATCATTTCCGTTTGCATACAGCAGCAGGGCAAGCAGGATAAGCATACCTGTTATCTGTGCATATTCCAGGAACTTATCACCCGGTTTACGGCCGGTGACCATTTCGAAAATGAGGAACATAACATGGCCCCCGTCAAGAGCAGGGATGGGCAAAATGTTCATGATGGCCAGGATAATGGATATCAGTGCTGTCAGGTTCCAGAATGCCTGCCAGTCCCATACACCGGGGAAAATACTACCAATTTTAATGAAGCCCCCCAGTGATTCGTAGGCTTTTGTTTTAGGAGTAAAAATGAGTTTTAATTGTTTAAGGTAGGAAACCATCATACGGAATCCTTTGTTGATTCCTGCAGGAATGGATTCAAAAAAGGAATATTCAACCCGTTTGAGTTCAAAATAGTAGGAATATGCCCTTGGTGTAAACACACCTATCATTCCTTCTTCGGTAAGCGGGACCGGATATGAATACTCCTGATCTCCTCTCAGGACGGTTACATCCACTGACATCTGTGAATAATCCTCCGAACCTGTTTCAAGGGAGTATTCAGTCCTTATATTATCAAGGCAGGACTTGAACTCATCAAAATATTCCAGTCTTATCTCATTCAGGGCAATGATCTTATCATCCACCTCCAGTCCGGCTTCCATGGCATGGGATTCCTTGGAAAAGCTGCCAGCAAAATAGGGGATCCTCGGAGCAATGAATTCTTCACTTTTGAGCAGGGGGGCAATGATTTCCCCGGGAACAGGAACGTCAACCACCTGGCCACCGCGTTCAACCTGTACTGATTTTACTTTATTCAGTATGATGTCAGGGACAATTGAGAAAAAATTCTCTGCCTCCACGTTATCAAGGCTGAGTATTTTATCCCCATTCTGCAATCCCATATCCAGGGCCAGGGAATCGCAAATGATCCCGTGTTCGACATTCTTTGTGGGAAGGTACTGTTCCCCCCATATATATAATGAAGTGGCATACAATACCAGGGCCAGCAGGAAATTAACCAGTACCCCGCCTATCATGATCATGAGCCTTTGCCAGGCAGGTTTGGAACGAAACTCGTATGGCTGGGGAGGCTGCTTCATCTGCTCCTTGTCCATTGATTCATCAATCATACCCGAGATCTTCACATATCCCCCCAGGGGGAGCCAGCCAATTCCATATTCTGTGTCACCTATTTTCTTTTTAAAAAGGGCAAACCATGGATTGAAGAATATATAGAATTTCTCTACGCGGGTATTGAACAGCTTTGCAAACAGGAAATGCCCCATTTCGTGCAGAAGTACCAGGATGGATAAGCTGAGTAATAATTGTGCGGCTTGTACGAGAACAGTCATTAATGTTATTATTATGAGATCAGTTCGGTGATGTATCTCCTTGTCTTATCATCGGTTTCCATGTAATCCTGAAAACCGGGTGCTGCAATAAAATCCATTTTGTTCATTGCTTTTTCTATCAAGCCCGGCATTTCCAGGAAACCAATCCGTTCTTCCAGAAAAGCTTGAACAAGCATTTCATTGGATGCATTCAGGACACAGGGCATATTCCCTGCCCTTTGCAGGGCTTCAAAAGAAAGTGCAAGGTTACGAAAATTTTTCGTATCCGGCGCTTCAAAACTCAAATTTGGATAGTCTGTAAAGGAAAAACGCGGTATATCTGATTTCAGTCGAAAGGGGAACCCGAAAGCATACAGGATGGGGAGTTGCATATCAGGAAGACCCATCTGGGCTTTCATGGATCCGTCCTGGAACTGAACGATTGAATGAATGATGGATTGTGGATGTACGATTACTTCAATCTGCCGCGGGTCCAGATTGAATAACCAGTGTGCCTCTATGACTTCAAGCCCCTTGTTCATCAAAGTAGCCGAATCAACAGTAATTTTATTCCCCATGCACCAGTTGGGATGTTGAAGTGCCTGGGCAGGAGTAACAGATCTCAGAAATTCTTTGTCTTTTCCCCTGAAGGGTCCACCCGAAGCAGTAAGTATGATCTTTTCGATGGAATTCAGGTCTTCCCCGACCAGGCACTGGAATATTGCGGAATGTTCAGAATCAACAGGGTAGATGTGTGCCTTGTTTTCCAGGGCAAGTTTTGTGATCAGGTCACCTGCCACCACCAGGGTCTCCTTATTGGCCAGTGCAATATGCTTTCCTGATTCAATGGCTTTAATGGTAGGCAACAGTCCGGAAAAACCCACCATAGCTGTGAGAACCAGATCTATGGAATCCATGGATACAACCTGTTCGAGTGACTCCTTGCCGGCGTAGACTTTTACCGGAATATCAGCCAGGGCATCCGAGACCTCTGAGTATTTTTCCTCGTTGACTATTACCACATGGTTGGGAAGGAATTTTCTGGCCTGCCTGATGAGCAGTTCTGCATTCTCTTTAGCTGTCAGTACTTCCAGTTCGAATTCACCGGGGTGACTCTCCATCACTTCAAGAGCCTGGGTGCCTATTGACCCGGTTGATCCCAGTATAGCAATGTGCTTTTTTATCATGCCTGCAGGATGAGGGACAGATTTAGAATACAATGAGCTGTTCAGGGTCTATGGGTGTCCCCTTATGCCAGATCTCGAAATGAAGGTGAGGCCCGGTGGTGAGTTCTCCTGAATTGCCGATAATGGCAATGGCGTCACCTGCTTTTACCACATTCCCGACTTTTTTGAGCAGTTCCGCATTGTGTTTATAGACGGAGATCAGGTTGTTATTATGTTGGATCTGAAGCACATAACCGGTTTCGACAGTCCATGCAGCCAGAATGACGGTTCCGTCAAGCGTGGCCTTAACCACCTCATTAGGTCCTGCGACCACATCCGTGCCGAAATGGTTCTCACTGGCATTGAAAGAATTGGTTACCATTCCTCTCAAAGGGGCAAAGAAATGTATTCCTGGAAGTCCCGATGGAAAATCATCCTGACCCAATACCAGGAGATTGTATTGCTCCTCTTCTTCTATCTGATTGCGAAGGATCGAATCTTCCAAAGAAGTGCTGAAATGAATGTCCCCGACTTCGGTAGTAGTATCCAGCAGGGCAATCATATTATCAGGTTCTTCACCGGCAATCAGGGCATTAATGCTCCTGAAATACTGATCCCTGATCCGGATCTCGTTTTCCAGGGAATCAAGCCTGATGGCATTGCTGATTATAGCCCTTCTCATTAACCCGTCGGGATACCCCGGTATCAGTTCCCTGATCCCGGTATAGGCGATCAGGGCGAACAGCCCGGCGACAATGGCTATAAAAAGAAGGCTGGAAACCGCAAAAAGGTTTCCCCGTGATAATCGCATGAACCATACCTCCTCGAAGGTGTTGTCATTGTAAATAATCAGCCTGTACTTATCCCTGAGTTTCTCGCGCCGGGTCCTTTTCTGTTTATTTGCCATCGTCCGAATGCCTGTAAAGCCTGTAAAGTTAATAATTAAAAAGATTACTGAGTTTCATGTCCTGATAAATATCCAATTGATTTCATTCCTGGCATCACAATATTTTTTTTGAGATTACACGAACTTAATGTACATTTGCACACTGAAAATATTGCGGGGTGGAGCAGTGGTAGCTCGTTGGGCTCATAACCCAAAGGTCGTAAGTTCGAGTCTTACCCCCGCTACAATGAAAAGCCTGATACGATAGTATCGGGCTTTTTTATTCCGGATCGCGTCAAAAGCTCGCTTTTGTAAGCGGGAAGGAATAATAAAGGTCTGGTGGGAACGTAGCGACCACAAGGCTTTTTGTTGTTAAGCTCCCCGAATAAGTCCGCGAAGCCGGAGGTTGAGCAATCTTACCCCCGCTACAAAGAAAAACCGAACCTGCATGGAGAATGCTTTTTTTTAAGTGAGTATCCATTCTGAAATAATCTTCAGAACCAGTGGAGACACGGTCTCCTCTATTTCTGGATATTCCGAAATAGTCCCCTTCCTGCAGGTTTGCATCATATGGTTAATTTCCGGTAATTCAAAAAGCTTATAATTTTTATTATTACCTGATTTTAAGGCTTTATCGATTTCTGAAAGATTCTGTTTCGATGGTGCCTGAAGGTCTTTTTCTCCTGCTATCGCAAGTACCGGACATTGAACTTTTTTAAGAATTTCAGCGGGATTACACTTAATAATATCTCTGAAATAAGGTGTTAAAAGCAGGCTGTTAATCCTCTCGTCAATACTATTCTTTTGCTCCATGGAAAGAAACTGATATCTGTTAAAAGTATATGCTGCCCTAAGCTTTTCGGATGCAATTGAGTCATTTAACTCTTCCTTAATTATTGAAAATACGCTCCTTTGTAATGAATTATATTGTTCGATTATATCATCACTTATACCTTCTGCCCTGCGTATCATAGCATTCTGTAAATAAAGGTTTTCTTCAATACTAAGACCCGGTGCTCCCAACAGAACGATATAGGCAATGTGTGAACTCTTATTTGCTGCAATTGCGGCAATTATACTTCCTTCACTATGGCCGATTAAGCCTATTTTATTAGGATTTAACTCGTTCCTTGACTGAAGAAACCGGAAGGCAGCAATAACATCTTCACTGTTTATTTCAGTTGTTGCCTGAAGATGATCTCCTGAACTCTTCCCGACACCCCTGTCGTCATATCGAAATACTGAAATTCCATTACGTGTAAGATAATCAGCAATTACCAGGAAAGGTTTATGCCCGAATGATGATTCATCACGATCCTGGGCTCCTGAACCGGATATTAAAATTACAGCCGGGAATGGCCCATCCCCTTTCGGGATAGTTAATGTCCCTGCAAGTTTGTTGCCATCATTTTCATTAAAAAAAAGAACCTCTTCCTCGAAGTAAGGGTAGGGCTTTACTGGCAATTGTGGCCTTTTTAATATTGCCACCGATTCTGTTTTTCTCAATACAAGAGGAAAATTTATCTGCCCGTTCCGAATGTACATCCCATTCATAACATTGCTTTTTCTGTCAATAACTGCATGGTACTTCCTCAGTATAGCCCCTACATTCAGCTTGATACTATCATCCTGAAAAATTATTTCATCCACAGGTATGTTTTTCAATTCTTGCTCAGGTGAATCCAGGGTTGCTTTCAATGATTCATCATCAATCCAGAACTTAAATGTAAACGTAAAGCTCATTGTCCCTGTATTAATTTTCCCGGTCCAGTAACCAGTAATAAATTGCTGATCTTCAGAAAGAATTCCTGGATCGTTCAGTTGACACATCGATGCTTTGTTGCAAAGCAATATGATCATTACAGATATGACAAAGTTTTTCATGGCGTCTGTTATTCATCCAAATCAGCAAATAATTCTCGCATATTCTTAATATATTCTTTAAACATCTCCCGTCCTTTTTTGGTAAGTGAAATCACTGTCTGAGGCCGTTTGCCAATATACCCTTTTTCAATTTTCACGTAGGCTGCATCCTCCAATTTGCTTAGGTGACCTGATACGTTTCCCTGCGAAAGTCCTGTTTGTCTCATTAAAAAGAGAAAATCGGCACTCTCAACCACATATAGCTGGGCTATTATTTTCAGGCGTGCAGGTTCATGAATTAATTTATCAATTTTTACCTGCTGGTTTTTGTTGTTGTTTTCATTTGTCATAGGATACATTTTTCGGCAGTGGATATTTTTTCAGAAACCTTATCAGATACACGCATCCAATAATGATAAGCACAAATGACGCAATCAGATAAGCATAGGCTCCATCTGAAATGATTCCAGGATTTTCCCTGATTTCTTCAGAAAGATTAAATGCCCCTGTCAATAGAAAAGCATAGAGGTACATTCTTTTGAAATTCAGAAAATATGCGATCGTCACACATATGAAAAAAATGATTCCACTGATGACCCATCTACCGCTGATAAGTTCGCCATTGGACTGACCATTGCCTGTAATCGTGAGAATGATCATTATTACCAGGAATACAGTAATAGACACCATAAACCATGCGGTTCTTCTCATACGCTTTTTGGCAAGTTTTACCATTCCCATACGCGGACCTGCAATATATCTCATTGCCAGAATGATGAATAGTAACGGTACAACAAAAAGGATGTCAATATAATAACTTATATCATCAAAGATCATGGCCAAAGCTGAAACAATACAGATCAGCCCTATTACAATTTCAACCAGACCGGTCTGAAATAATACTGCTGCAGTATTCTTCTCCAATTTTTTTAGATTTATTTTTTGCTCCATTTTAATAATTATATTGTTGTAATTAAAATTGTATCGCAAACACAATAATAAAATTATGTAAATATTCTTGTAATATGCAAATTATTTAATATTTTTTTGTCATTATTTGTTTAATCTGCTGTTAAAACTGGAAGTCCAGATGTCATTTCACAGCAGATTGTTCATCCGGGATAGAAGAGTATTTAACTTTCAAACCATCAATACACCACAATCCTGTAATGGATGTGATAGTCATTAAGTCGAACGGATATGGGCATTTTCAATAGAAATATATTCACTGAATAGTCAGTTGCTTTACAGTCATCAAGTGAAAAAACAAATCCGCCAAATTGATTTAGCAACCTACCCTAAAGGGGCCTGTCTCATTACTATCCGGGCGAAGGATATTTGTAAATCCGAGACAATAGCCAAGAAATAAATTTGCATTACGATTTTATCAACTGAGTATGAGAGTGGTCCTAAAACCAAAGCAATCTCTTAATATCTTATAGCAGATTGAAGTTAGATCTTTGAATATTCCCCGCAACAATGAAAAAAGACTTGGTGGGAGCGTAGCGACCACAAGGCTTTTTGTTGTTAAGCTCCCCGA
>CAZILN010000403.1:0-7091 GCA_964540005.1 uncultured Bacteroidaceae bacterium
GGGCCCCATAGTGGCAATGATAGAGAATTACCGCACCGGCTTGTTATGGGACCTGTTTATGTCCTGTCCCGAGATCCGGTCCGGACTCGACCAGATCGGATTAAGGTATTGACCCGATCGGTTTCAATATATCCTGAAATCTCCCTTGATATTCTCCTCCCTGGATGTGGGAACCTGTTTGCCCTCGGACAGCTGTGTTACCCGTTCGGAAATATATGCCCTGAATTCTGATACCGAATACTGCCTGTCACGATCCAGGTCAGCCCTTCGTGTAGAAATGCCTTCAAGCAGGCATGATGTAAATAAACCGTTGGCCGAATTCACCCCCTCCAGGGCAAACTCGGTACCGCCGGCTGCTGAAATCACCGTGGCACCCGTCCCCTTGCGCAGGTCCCCGAACAGCGATTTGGACAGTTCCAGGGTATTCTGCAGGCCAAACCCGTCTTCTTTGTACTGAATGACTGTCCCGGCCGACCTGAAAGCTACGGACCCTGCACTTTTTGTTTCGGCCTGCGCTACTTCGACATCTTCTGTGTCAAGCTCCCCCGAATGGCATGTATCCATGAACAGGAGTTTTTTCCGGCAGGGTATCCCGTCCAGAAGGCTCTCCAGCACCTCATAAGGAAGGCCGCCATCCGATGGATTGATAAAATCCATGTCATGGGTGCCGAAGTAATAGCTATACTCGTGGTCAAGGACCCCGTGTCCGGCTATGAAAATTATTACTACATCATCTATCCCGGCACTTTCCAGGAAAGGTCTCAGGTTCCTGATATTGGAGGCAGTAGCATCCTGGTTTACCAGTATGCGCGAATGAACCTGTTCAAAGGCTTCAGATGCCGAGAGGGTGGTAACGATGTCTGTGGCATCCTTTGCAGCAAAGGCAAGATTATAGGATGATTCCTGGTATTCCGAAACCCCTATCGCTGCAATATACAGGCTGGGTTTATAGTATACCGCATCATAATTGATCTCGAACACCTCGGGAATGGATTCCACTCCGGATTCGTTTACTACTGTTGTTTTTATTTCATTGAGCCCACCTGACAATTCCACCTCAATGGTTTTACTTACGGTATTTCCTGCTTCAGCCGACAGGTCAATACCTTTGCTTCCAAAAACAGGCACATCATTGATATAGACATTGATCCTTTTCAGTTTGTACCGTTCATCGCTGGCTGTCATATCATAGCTGAAGTTTTGCTCGGTAGTGGCCAGGGGCAGGTCCATATAATCCACTTTAAGTGAGGGCAGTCTTATGTCTCCGGTCATGTTCTCAGAACTGAAATCAAGCCTCTGCAGACGTTTTTCGTAAGCAGCTTTAAAGGAAGCCACCAGTTTAGCAGGTGCATAGCCTATGCGTTCTGCAATGACGTCCGGACGATTGTACCTGAGTTCCATCTGTTCGAAGGGCAGAATTACTTCATTATCCCTGAAGGCAAGGGCCTTTGCTGCTCCCTTGGAGGAGGTATAATAGAAATCAGGCGTGTAGCTGATATAATCAAAATCCCCTATCTGGGCCACACTCACCGCTATTCCTCCTGATGCCAGGTCATAAAAGATGACTTCTCCCTGGTCATTGGTGGTAATAACAAATCTCTTATCAGTACTGAAGACTGCGTCCGTGATCAGGCCTTTTTGAATATCCCGGACCAACTCCTCTCCACTTTTTTCAACTGTAATGGTGTAATCATCTATCTTATAGGAGTATAAACCGCTTATGAATTTTTCAAAATAACTGGTGTAATCGTCCTTAAGTTTCTTCATCTTACCATCACTGATGGCCCATCTCCTTAGCTCACCTTTTTCAGTGGCTGAGAGAATATAGTCAGGATCCTCATCAAATCTTGCCCAGATGATATTGTCATCATCTTCCATCAGGGTCTTTACTATGCTTCCCCTTTCGAAATGCCAGTATTTAATGAATTTAGTATTGACCGCCGTTGTCACCATATATTTCCCGTCCGGGGAAATATCAATATTGTTAACATCCGAGGAACGCGTGAAGGTCCTGATAAGCTGTCCTGTTGCCAGGTCCCATAAAGTCATGTTCTGATCGAGTGAACCGACCAGCATTTGTTTGCCGTCGGGGGTAACTTCCACTGCCAGTGCCGGGTTGATATATCCTTCCAGGCTCCTGATAAGCCTGCCCGATTGCACATCCCATAGCTTGATGCTTTTATCCTCCCCTGAAGATGCCACTGTCCTGTAATCGGGTGAGAGTGCGATGGAATTCAGCCAGGCCACATCTCCTGTAAATTCTTTCAGCAGGGGTGGTTCATAGACATAGGCCTCCTTGGTTTTTTCCGGGAACTCGGCATTGGCCATATCATAAATGTTAATGGAACGCTTCACGTTGGCAATGATCTTTGTCTGGTCCTCATTAAACATGGCCCGCGTATTGGGATATTGAATCAACCACTTTTTAGGCCTCATTACATCCACGAATTCTGTCCGGTCCTCGTTCAATTCCACAATGGATACCGTAGTACCCCCGTTTTTTTCTTCTTCACCCTTGGCTGCTGTCATTGGTATGTATATGCTCATGGATACCAGGGCAGACTTCCCGTCTTTAGCGAACTCGATATTGCTGTAATTGATGGTATAGAAGTCCAGCATATCCTTGCCCACGTTCCCTTTGGCCAGGTTGGCAGCCACTGAAAAGGTTGAAAGTACAGCATATGTGGCAACCTTGGCTGCTCCCGAACCCTTCACATGTTTCATGGCATCATCGATAACCTCTCCCTTCTCAAGGTCTATCAGCAGGAACTCTGCATCATTGGTCCTTTGTCCACCCGACATCATAAGCTTGCCATCAGGAGAAATCCCGAAAGATTTCACCTCCCCGGTAAATCCTTCTATGGTCTTTATCAGTTCCCCGTTTCCCAGTCCCCACATTTTAACAAGCATGTCTGAACTGCCCGATACGAAAGCGGATCCGTCAGGCATCATTCTGATCATATTGACCGCAGCTGTATGGGCATCAATGATCTTCAGCGGAGCAGATTCATTCTGCAGGTCACGGATAATGATCTTCCCTGACTGATCACCTGAGATGAGTGTATTACCATCTGATGTAAGTTCCAGGCACTTTACTCCCACTTCATGTCCGTAATAGGTAGTAACATCTATCCCAGTATTAACATCCCACTTCTTTATGATCTTATCACCTCCCGCAGTATAGAGATATTCTCCCCCCGGGGAATAGACGACCATCTGAATTTCGTTCCGGTGTCCCTGCCTGATAATCAATTCTTTGTCCTGGGACTGTCCTGACAGGTTCAGGCACAAAAGGCTTATAAACAGCAATAAGGTTTTAAATTGCTCCATGACTATAAAAGGATTAATAAAGGAAAGGCTTCCGTGGTGAAAGCCTTTCCTGAAATAAATAATGTTAGATATGATCAGAAGCTATAACTGATGATCTGCTTTTTATCAGCCTTATAGAATACCTGTCCGGAAACGGGATCAAAATCATAGATCGGTTCCTTTTCACCCAGGATCATGCTCCCGAGCTCCTCCCCGAATCTTTTGTCTACTTTGACCAGTCCGGCACCCTTTTTCTGTCCCCCCTCGCCTATCACGGCGAGGATGATCTGAATGTTGCCTTTGGAGACTGTTGCTGTAAATTTCTGACTCGCAGCAGCTCCGGCCTCATCAGAGGCCTGAGACCAGTTCTGCGCCTGGGCCTGGTAATATTTGCTTTCCGATAAAGAGTTGGTCTGGTAGGAAGCAGCAGATGCACCGGCTGCAGCCATGGCAGTGGCCACCTGAAGTGTACGGAGGGCAATCTTTGCTGCCATGCTCATCTCAGGTATGTTCCACGATTTATGCCAGCGCAGGCTGCCGTCTTTTTCCAGCATCATCAGGTTATTGGCCGAGCTGAGGAGGTACCCTCCCTCAAGCAGTTCTATGGCGGTAGGCACCTCATCCTCTGTAAATTCCTTGTCAATATTATCCTTCATTACAGAATACTCTCCGGCTTCCAGGTCTACTTCATACAGCGTACCGTCCGCATAAAAAAGTTCCCTGCCGAAATCCGGCTTATAGCGTATTTCAGGGGTGGGCAGCATGCCTTTCTTATCCCATACTTTTTCTCCTTCGTAGGTAATGATCCCCAGCCTTCCTTTATCGTCGGTATAAACAATACCTTTGGCAGCTATCTGGTCGATTCCGATACCCTTGATCCTCTCATCCCATTTGATCTCTCCCGTCTGCTGGTCGAGCAGCATCAGCCTGACGCCCCTGGCAGCTACGGCAATACCCGGAGGACCCAGGTCTACGACTATACCGGTGGCTTTCTTGGTCTGCCATTTCTGTGCCCCGGTTTTCAGGTCGAGCAGGGTCAGGAACTTGTCATCAACTATCACTACACCGGCATTCATGGCAAACATTTCCGGTACGACTTTCAGTTTCATTTCATTGCTCCAGATCTTTGTTCCTGAAGTAAGGTCCAGTGCAGTAAGCTGGCCGTTGCTTTTTTTCTGCTCAAAGAAGTAACCTGTAGTCAGGTCCAGACTTACATCAAAGCTTCCGAACTTTTGCTTTTTCTCCGATGTATTGAATTCCCACATCACGTTCCCGTCACTGCCATTCAGTTTGGCTATTTTACTGGCACCACCCATGATCAGGTTTCCTGCATTATCAATGATGGGAAGTACATCGATAGCTATGACATTTGATTCCCAGCGAATCTCACCGCTGGGCAGGTCCACCAGCTTTGTAAGAAAGCGATCAGGATTATCCTTATCGGATAAGTCCTGCCAGCTTCCTGAGATCATAACTGCCCTTAAGGAAGGAAGATAGGCTGTTCCGTTATAGTTAAAAGTTGGCATTTCCTTTCCCATGAATTTTGTTACCGGCATTTCTGCCTGGCGTGGACTGATAATTTCTTCCCCGGTCTGGATATTAATAATGGCATAATTCTTATATGTCACATTATCTGTATACTTAATCTCCACATAATCGGAGATTTCAGGTACTTCTTCGTCTTCAAGCACCTTCAGGTATGTGTCAAACAATATCCCGACTTCCTGTCTCTTTCCGTCAGCGCCTTTTATTCCCCTGGCTCCTTTCATAATATCCGTTTCCCACATAATATTCCCGTCGCGGGAATCAATGCCCATCAGGATCATGTCGGAGGTCCCGACCAGCAGAACGCCAACATCGGTGATCTTGGTCCACTCGACTTCCTTATCGAAATCGAGCTGCCATAAAGCTTCCTGGGCCTGTCCGGCTGAGAAGGCACCCAGGAGCATAAAAGTTAAGAGGTAGATTTTGTAAAATTTCATGGTGTGTAATTTAAGTGGTAAAAAACTATTAATTTAATAATCAAATAATTACAGTAATATAAGCCCAGAATATATTATCCCGAATTGCAACTATTCCATCTACTACTCATAAGCGAAATTAATCCGAACGACCGGCTGCCTGAATGATGATACATCTGTTCGAAATAATGATAATTGGGTAAGAAAAAATAGTAAAAAAAATCTATTCCCGGAAAATTTTATTCCAGATTTTGATAAGTTTCGGCTAATTACAGTTAAATGAAGATAAATGATGTATAATACTAATGAGCGATAGCTCTTTATTATGAGAAATTGCACATAAGCAAGTTCCTAGCTGTCCGGCTGTCTTTTTCTCAATGAAATGGTCTTGTTGGAAATGATTGGTTTTGCCCAGATCCCTACTGATAATACATACCCGAGGGTTACATAGATAAACAACATACCTATCCTTAAACTGGAAAAGTCAGCAATCCAGCCAACGATCAGCGGTATGACGGCCCCGCCCGCTATCCCGGTACACAGGATGCCAGAAAATGCACCATGGTGTTTGTCCACCGAATTCAGGGCCAGGGAAACAATGACTGACCACATAATGGAAAGTGCAAATCCCAGGAATGAGAAGGTGAAAAGGGAGATTTTGGCGCTTCCGAACAATGCCAGTGTCAGGCAGACAATTGACAGGGTGGCAAATCCTATTAGTATTTTTTTACTGTCAATGAATTTAAGCAACAGCAGGCCCAGCATGCATCCAACCGTCATGAGTCCCCAGAAACGAGAGACAGCCGTTGCACCTACGGTCTGAGCATCATACCCGTGATAATCAGACAGAAACTGGGAGATCCAGTTAGCAATACCCTGTTCGGTGCCTACATAACAGAAGATCCCGAGGAAAAACAGTATCACAACAGGATTCTTGAAAAGCTTAATGTGCAGGGAAACAGCACCGGCTTTTTCATCCTCTTTCCTCTCTACTTTGGGGAACCTGGATGCTATAATAATGATGATCATTGCCAGTGTGATAAGGGCGAACAACCAGTACATGGAAAGCCATGGTTCATTACCATGCAATAAACCGCTCATAACCGAGATCAAAGCCCCGTCTGTCCCGGAACCAGGTTCGAGATTCAACACAAACCAGGAGTATACCATGGGGCTGAGAAAGGATGCAAGCCCGAATACCAGCTGTGCCATTACCGAATTAAAGGCAAAATGTTCCTCCCCTCCTGCTATCCGCAGCAGTGGATTTATAACTACCTGCAGGGCTGCCATTCCAATTCCCAGAATAAACAGGGACATGATGGCTATGGTATAACTGGCAAAGAAGGCAAAGGCCAGGGAGCCCAGGAAAATTATGATAAAGGCACCCGCCATAACTTTCTTTTCCTTGAGTATTTCGGTAAAGATCCCCGAGGGTATTGACATTACCCCGTATGCTATGAAAAATGCGAATGGGAGAAAGGCAACCATAGAATAACTCAGCTCGTAGGTAGCCTTGATATCCGGGACAAGAGCCCCGAGAATATTGGTGATGAAGGAAATGACAAAAAAGGTAAGGAATACCAGGGCAACGATGAAATAATTACGTTTCATGGGTTTGGATTTATATCTTAAATATAATCAATATCTCCAAATCCCTTTTCCATACCGCGACCTCTTATAAAATTACTTGTAACAGCCTCTCTGTCTCAGGGTATTCTCAAATATTCCACAATTCAATTTCGCTAATCAAATTTCCTGTTACTTCAGCCAGATCCTGATACATATTTAGCAATATTGGGCCTGATTTTGCTATTTTGTTTG
>CAZILN010000404.1:0-14340 GCA_964540005.1 uncultured Bacteroidaceae bacterium
CCGTATTGTTCAGGTTTGCCTTATAAGCCGCCTTCCCGTCCCTCTGGAACATAGGAAGCTGTGAATAAAGATATTCTATGGTTTCCTGGTAGGTCATACTACCACCGGTTCCAGCGTATCCTGTCCTCTTTGAACCGATCGGGGATATCCTTCTTTTCTGCCGGGTATCCTATGGAAACCAGTGAAAAGGGATGCACGTGGCCGGGTAATTTAAATATGTTCCTGATGGCATCCTGCCTTTCCTGCCGCGGGTAAACTCCCAGCCATACAGCTCCCAGTCCAAGCGCATGGGCCGCCAGCAACAGGTTCTGGGTGGCATTAGAGCAATCCACAGGCCAGTAGTTCCTGCTCAGCTCCAGTTCCTGGTCACCACAGACCAGTATGGCATGTGAGGCTCCCGGGAGCATGGATGCATACGGATGGGCCTTCTGAAGCCTGTCAAGCAGTCCGCGGTCATCTATCACAATAAAATGCCAGGGTTGTTCATTTCGGGCAGAAGGGGCATACATGGCCGATTTTAACAATACATCTATCTTTGATTTTTCAACAGGTTCAGGCCCATAGCTGCGTATGCTCCTTCTCTCTAATATTGCTTGAATTACGGGGTTTGACTGATCTTCCATTTTTCTATAATTCACAGGTTATGAACAATCTTTACACAGGATATTAAGGGTAAAAATCCCTAATTTTACACGGCTCGCGAATACTAATGCAATTTCGCGGATGTGATTATTATCTGATAATATAAAATTTCAATGCCCAAAAAGACTAAGAAAACATTTGTGCTGGATACCAATGTGCTGCTTCACGATTACAAATGTATTTATAATTTCGAAGAGAACGATATAGTCATACCCATCACCGTCCTTGAGGAACTGGACAAATTCAAGAAGGGTAACGACCAG
The DNA here is from genome assembly GCA_964540005.1 of uncultured Bacteroidaceae bacterium. Lineage (GTDB taxonomy): Bacteria > Bacteroidota > Bacteroidia > Bacteroidales > SM23-62 > CAZILN01. Next base: position 906 of record CAZILN010000404.1, read on the forward strand.
ATAAATTTCCACGCCCGGGAGTTTACCAGGGAACTGGACAAATTATCAGGTGACGATCTGTTCAACGGCGGCATACCCATGGGGGAAGGAATGGGCAAATTATCCATAGAAACGGGCAAACCTCTCTCGGATACCATCCATCAATCATTTCCCGAAGACACACCCGATCACAGGATACTGGCTATTGCCGAACATATTTACCTGAGCAAGAACAGGAAAAACACTGTCCTGATCTCCAAGGACATCAATCTCCGCCTTAAGGCCAAGTCTATCGGGATCATGGCCCAGGATTACAAGAATGATAAGGTTGCCAACATAGACGAACTGTATAAAGGAATACAGGTCATCGAATCCATGAATTCAAAGCTCATATCCAGCCTGTACGAGCAGTATGACGGTGTACCCGTCAGCCGGTTTAAGTTCCCGGCCACCCCGATTGCCCACCAGTATTTTATTATGAAAAACGGGAAATCAAGTGCCCTCGCCCATTATGATCCCTTCAATGAACTGATAGACCGTGTGGAAAAGATCAAGACTTATGGCATAGAACCGAGGAATGCCGAACAAACATTCGCTATTGATGCACTTATCAGGCCCGAGGTACAGCTTGTTTCCCTTACCGGGAAAGCAGGAACCGGCAAAACCCTGCTGGCCCTGGCAGCGGCCATGTACCAGCGCAAGCTTTATACACAGATATTCCTTGCCAGGCCGGTTATCCCCCTTGCCAACCGCGATCTTGGTTACCTGCCCGGCGATGTTAAAGAGAAGATAGAACCTTACATGCAACCCCTCTTCGACAACCTTGCGGTTATAAAACATAAATTCAGCCAGGAAAGCCCGGAATACACCAAGATCGATGAGATGCTTAAAACCGAGAAACTGGTCATCACACCCCTGGCTTATATACGCGGAAGGAGCCTCTCACGGGTTTTCTTTATTGTCGATGAAGCCCAGAACCTCACCCCTCATGAGGTAAAAACCATTATTACCAGGGCTGGTGAAGGGACAAAAATGATCTTTACAGGTGATATTGAGCAGATTGATTCACCTTATCTTGACAGCCGGTCAAACGGACTGTCCTACCTTTCCGATAAAATGAAGGGACAGGACATCTTCGCCCATGTCAACCTGGTCAAAGGGGAACGGTCCTATCTTGCCGACCTGGCCAGCAACCTCCTGTAAGCATCCTCACAGCAGAAACATTCTCCTTATTTCCTCAAGCCCTTTTTATTGTTCCAGCAATTCCATATTTTTGGTTTTTATGAAATACTTACAGCTGTGAAACAACTGCATATTACCAGGCATGGAAAATCAAGCTGGGATTATGAAGATATCTCAGATATTGACCGCCCCTTAAACAACCGGGGGATCAACAATTCCTACATGATGGCCAAAAGGCTGCTGGACAAAGAAATGATGCCGGATCTGCTGATCAGCTCACCGGCTACCCGGGCCCTGTCAACTGCCGTTATTTTCATGAGGGTGATGAATCTCCCCTCCGGCACCCTGCAGATCAACGAACTTATTTACATGGGATATGTAGACGAGTTGATAGAAATCATCCTCTCCCTTGACAACAAGTATTCCAACGTCATGCTTTTCGGTCACAACCCATCCTTTACTGTCCTGGCAAACAGATTCTTAACTGAAAGTGTAGATAATATACCCACGGCCGGTATTGTCAGCATGTCATTCGAAATAAACAACTGGAAAGACATCCAGGAGGCAGTCCCGGAACTCGAGATTTTTGACTATCCGAAACGCGTATAATCCCGACAAGAAAGATTTTCTTAAATTTGTACTAAATACCTGTCTTCACCAGATATTTATCCTCCAGGAAAAAATGGCGCTTACAAAAAAAATAATCAACAGGGAAATTAGCTGGTTATCCTTCAACGAAAGGGTGTTGCAGGAGGCGGCTGATACTAATGTGCCACTGGTGGAGAGGTTCCGCTTCCTCGGTATATTTTCCAATAACCAGGATGAATTTTTTAAGGTCCGCGTTGCCACCATCAAACGGATGATCGATGTCGAAGAATCCACAGGCTTTAAAAACAAGGACAGGCCCAAGAAGGTCCTGGCAGAGATACAGGAAAAAGTAATTGACCTGCAGAAAAAATTCGAAAAGATAAATTCCAGCCTAATTAAGGAACTGGCACAGCACAAGATCTTTATCATTAATGAGAAACAGCTGAATTTTGAACAGGCTTCCTACGTAAAATCATTCTTCCATGACAAGGTCCTCTCGGTTGTCAATCCCATCATGCTCAGTAATGTACGTAGCTTTCCTCCTATCAAGGACAAATCCATCTACCTGTTCATTAAATTGATATGCCGGGAAAACGATAGCAAGCCGGAATATGCCATTCTTGAGATCCCCAGCGAGATCATGCCCCGTTTTGTGGTCCTCCCTTCAGTACAAAGCAAAAAATACATCATTCTCCTGGATGACATGATCAGATACTGCCTCGACGATGTGTTTGCCACCTTTACTTTCGAAACATATGAGGCCTATACCATCAAGCTTACCCGCGACGCAGAACTGGATATTGATAACGACCTCTCAAAAAGCATACTCGAAAAGATAGCGGAAAGCGTCACAGGAAGGAAAAAAGGCCAGCCGGTACGCTTTGTATTCGATGACAGCATCCCTGCAGACATGCTGAACTATCTTACAACATCCCTCGCGCTTGACGAGGACGATAACCTGATACCCGGCGGAAGGTATCATAACTTCAAAGACTACATGCAGTTCCCGAACCTGGGAACAAAAAGCCTGGTATACGTTCCTACACCGCCCGTCCCTCATCCCATTCTCAAACCGCATGAAAGCAAGATAGAAGTTATCAGGGAAAAAGACATCCTGCTGCATGTACCTTTCCAGAAATTCGACCATTATATCAACCTGCTTCGCGAAGCTGCCATAGATCCAAGGGTTACCACAATCAAGCTCACTATATACCGGGTTGCCCGCGACTCCAGGGTCATCTCTGCGCTCGCCAACGCAGCCATGAACGGTAAAAAAGTTACCGTGATCATTGAATTACAGGCCCGTTTTGATGAGAAATCCAACATCTACTGGTCCAGGAAACTAGAAGAAGCCGGGGCAAAGGTGATCTTTGGTATGCCCGGACTGAAGGTACACAGCAAGCTGATGCTCATAACACTGACAGAAGACAAGAAGAAACTGGATATATGTTCGGTGGGAACGGGTAACTTCCATGAAGGGACGGCCACGGTTTACTCAGATGTGCACCTGCTTACCTCCGATCCGCGGATTACCGAAGAAGTCTCCAAGGTATTCAAATTCTTTGAGGCAACATATAAAACCTTCAAGTACAAGCACCTGCTTGTTTCACCCCTTTACATGAGGTCACGGATCAATGCAATGATAGACAAAGAGATCAGGAATGCCCGGTCAGGCAAGGAAGCCTATATTCTTCTCAAACTGAATGCCCTGGTTGACAAGGACATGATAAAAAAGCTGTACCAGGCGGCAGCTGCGGGGGTGAAGATAAAAGGGGTCATCAGGGGCATGTGTTCACTGATACCTGGGGTACCCGGACTCAGTGAAAACATTGAAATCGTAAGCATTGTGGATAAATTCCTGGAACACACGCGCATATTTATATTCTGTAACGGGGGGGATGAATTGTATTTCATCTCTTCGGCGGACTGGATGGTACGAAACCTTGACACCCGTATTGAGGTGGCCTGTCCCATCTATGATCCCATACTGCAGCAGGAGATCCGCAAGGTCTTCGATGTACAGTTCCGCGATAATGTCAAGGCCAGGATCATCAATATAAAAAATGACAATGCCTATAAAGTTAGCAATCCCAGCCGTAAGATCCAGTCACAGCTGGAAACCTATAAACTCTACACCAGATATAATAAAACAGGGAAATTCTGAGTAATAAATGAATCTATCAAGCCTCTGTAACATGGTCCGTGAACTGGCCGTGGAAACCGGCCGGTTCATTAAGAACCAGCAGAAAGAACTATCCACAGATACCATACAGTCCAAAGGCCTCCATAATTTTGTCACCCATGTTGATACAAGTGCCGAAAAAAGGATTGTCAGCCGCCTGAAAGACTTGCTTCCTGAAGCCGGGTTTATTGCCGAGGAAGGGACCAGCAGCATAAAAGCCGACCGCTATAACTGGGTCATAGATCCCCTTGACGGCACCACAAATTTCATACACGGTTTACCCCCTTATGCTGTCAGCATAGCCCTGAATGAGGGAGATGAGACTATCCTGGGTGTCGTGTATGAGATCTGCCTGGATGAATGTTTCTATGCATGGAAAGGGAGTCCTGCCTGCCTCAACGGGGAGGTGATCACCGCCAGCAATATGAAATTCGTAAGCGAATCGCTCATAGCCACCGGTTTCCCGTATACCAATTTTGAACACATCGACTCTTATATGCAGTCTTTCAGGTATTTCCTCCGGCATTCACATGGCCTGCGGCGCCTGGGATCGGCGGCAACCGATATTGTATATGTAGCATGCGGCCGCTTCGAGGCATTCTATGAATACGGATTGAATGCCTGGGATGTGGCGGCAGCTGCACTGATCCTGAGACAGGCAGGAGGCAGGGTCGGGGATTTTTCGGGTGGGGACACCTGGATGTTCGAAGGAAAGATCATAGCCACCAACGCCGGCATCTATGAAGAATTCCTTGACATCATTAACCGAATAATGGTACAGAATAAAATATTAATCTGATAATCCGGGAATAACAGATATGCCAGACACAGCAGTTGTCATACTGAACTGGAACGGTGCTTCGCTGCTGGATCAATTCCTTCCTTTTCTTATCAGGCATACAGATCCGGCTGTTGCCGATCTCTTTGTGGCCGATAATGCATCAAGCGACTATTCAGTCCCCTTCATCCAAAAGCAGTACCCTGACGAAATCAAACTCATTGAACTGGATCAGAACTATGGATTTGCAGAAGGTTATAACCGGGCGTTGAATGGACTGGACTATAAATATTATGTGCTGCTGAACTCGGATGTAGAAGTCAGCCAGGGATGGCTGGAACCCTTGATAGCATGCCTTGAAAAAGACGAAGAAGTTGCAGCCGTAATGCCCAAGATCAGGTCATGGCACAAAAGATCGCATTTCGAACATGCCGGGGCGGCCGGTGGATTCCTGGATAAATATGGATATCCATTCTGCCGTGGACGGATTTTTAACATGGTTGAGGAAGATACCGGGCAGTATGATGATCCGGCTGAAATATTCTGGGCCTCGGGCGCCTGCCTGCTGATCCGGTCCGGATTATATCACATCAGCGGGGGACTGGATGCCTTCTTCTTTGCCCACATGGAAGAAATCGACCTCTGCTGGCGCCTGCAAAATATGGGTTACCGGATACGTTACTGCGGGAGCTCCGCCGTTTACCATATGGGAGGAGCAACACTGCCTAAGAAGGACTACAGGAAAACCTACCTTAACTTCAGGAATAACTTCATACTGCTGTTTAAGAACCTGCCATCAAGGGACCTGCTGCGCGTCATAACGGCCAGGATCTTCCTGGACCTCTTATCGGCCGTTTTTTTCCTGCTGAAATTCGAATTCAGTGAATGCTATGCTGTCGTAAGGGCCCAGCTCTCGGTCCTGCTACGTGCCGGAAGCATTAAAAAGAAAAGAAGGGAAACCCGCAGGCTGATCACAGGGTACAGAACCGGTCTGCTCTATCCCAGGAGTATAGTATACCGGTTTTTCATCAAAAGGATCAGGACCTACAATGAACTGGACTGAAGCTATTACAGTAAAGGTAAGATTTTTTCCAGTGCCAGCAGCCGTGATCCCTTGACCAGTATGGCCGAATCTCTTACAGGATGCTCCTCAAGGTATGCGGCCAGCTCCCCGGTGGTCCGGAAAGCCCTATATCCCACAGGGATCTCCAGCTGGCTGAAAATACTGCCTGCCAGGTAAACCGCTGAGAACTTATACCGGCCTGTGAAATCCAGCAAGCCGGAATGCTCTTCCAGGGAATATTCTCCCAGCTCAAGCATATCACCCAGTATCAAGACCTTCTGAAGCCCGGCCAGGTTAACAAAATCATCAATTGCCGCCTGCATACTGGCCGGATTGGCATTGTAGCTGTCCAGTACCACCAGGTTGGTACCGCTTTCTATCAGCTGTGACCTCATGTTGTCGGACCGGTATGCCTCCAGGGCTTTTTTCACAGCCCTCCTGTCAATGGAAAAGTACTCTGCCACACAGGCAGCTGCCAGATAATTATCCAGGTTGTATGTCCCGAATAACTGTGAATCAACCAGTATTTTATCAGTTCCGCCACCTTCTCCATAAGTGATTTCCATGCTGAGCACGGGATCAGATTTCAGAATTTTTCCACGTACTCCGGCCTTATCAGCATCACCGTAACATACAAGGCTGGCATTGCCCAGGGCGGCCATTTTCACGAGCATTTCATCGCCCCCGTTAACAAAAATGGTTTTCTGCCGGCTGTTAAGGTATGTGAACAATTCTCCCTTTGCCAACCTGACCCCTTCCTGCGATCCAAAACCCTCCAGGTGAGCTTTCCCTATATTAGTTATTATCCCGTAATCCGGACATGCTATCTCGCACAGGCGTGCAATCTCCCCCCTGTGATTGGCTCCCATTTCAATGATCGCCATCTCATGCTGAAAGTCCATATCCAGCAGGCTGAGAGGCACACCTATATGGTTGTTCAGGTTCCCCTGGGTTGAGGCCGTTCTGAAACCTTCTGAAAGACAGGCAGTAATCAACTCCTTGGTAGTGGTTTTTCCATTGCTGCCCGTAATGGCTATTACCGGTATGCCAAGCTGCATCCTGTGATATCTTGCCAGCTCCTGGAGAGCAAGCAGGGCATCTTCAACAAGTATGAATGCCTCTCCTTTCACTGCAGAGGGATCATCAATAACTGCCCTGACAGCTCCCCTGTCCAGTGCCGTTGAGGCAAACCGGTTACCGTCGAATGTTGAACCCTTCAGGGCAAAGAATATGGATCCCTTCTTCACCCGTCGTGAATCGGTGCTGACAGAAGGATGTTCTTTAAACAGCTTATACAGGTCTTCAGTATTCATCTTGCGCAGGTGAAAAAAAACCTCCCTCCGAGAATTCGGGGGAGGTTTTTTAAAATTTTGTTTATTTGGTTTTAGTTGCCAGCCGGACTTCCTACCCTGGTCATGGCGCAGCGGAATCCCAGGTCATCCCTTGCGGCCTGCTCGTCGAGGAACCTTCTGGTACCCGGACTCAGCCAGTAGGCGCGGTCCTTCCATGATCCGCCCTTATAAACCCGGGCCCTGTTATTTATAAGTGAAGTCATGTCCATATCATACTGTGAATACATAAGAGCGGTGGAGTCAACATCTTCATCATAAGTAATGGTTGATGTCTGGTCCCCATCAAGGTAATCGGCATAATCTGCCTGGCGGTAATTCTGAGTGTATTCCTTTACATCATTCTGGTTCAGTTCCCTGTATTGCAGGTTTCCGTACCTGTCCTTGGGAAGGACTTCTCCTGTGGCGGGATCACGGTCAAGGGTCTTAAAGACATTTCCCCTGAAGGGTCTGAAACCGCTGACATCCTCATGTGACATGGGCCTGTAAACATCCATCACCCATTCATTGACATTACCTGCCATACAGAAGAGGCCATAATCATTGGGCCAGAAGGCATGAACCGGGGCTGTAATGGCTGCATTGTCGTTCAGATCGCCGGCCATACCCATGTAGTCACCCTTGCCCCTTACAAAGTTAGCCCTCATATCTCCAAGATACTTCTGCGAATCATTTCTGAGGTGATGCCCGTTCCAGGGATATATTCTTCTTTCCCACAGTAATTCCTCGAAGGAATTTCCAATAAGTGCCAGTGCAGCATATTCCCATTCAGCTTCGGTCGGGAGCCTGTACTTGGGAAGCAGTATGCCGTCCTCAAGCATGACCTGGCGTCCTTCCCCGCTGGGATCTGTAGCTGCTCCTCCTCCTTCGGTATCAGCAGGAGAAGTCGGCCTCATGCTCGGAAGATTCTCCCCGACCAGTCCTATGTACTGCCCGGCCAGATAAGCATCTGTATTGAAATGGTTTGCCCCGTCCTGTCCGGCAGGATCAAGCAATAATATACCCTGGTCTATGAGGATCATTTCATTAACACGATCGGTACGCCAGAGGGCGTAGTCCCTTGCCTGCAGGTGGCTGACACCTACAACAGGGTATTCGTTATAGGCCGGATGGCGGAAATAATACTCCACCATCGGTTCGTTGTATGCAAGAGGATTTAGCCAGACCAGTGTATCGGGAAGAGCTCCCTGGTATACTTCGGGCATTTCAGAATATATCCGGTTTGTCCAGTACAGGTATTCGCGGTAATCCACATTCCTTACTTCGGTCTCATCCATATAGAATGATGTCAGCGTTACCCTCCTCGGTAGATTGTTCCAATCAAAGGTAACATCCTGCTCTGTCCTGCCCATGGTAAAAGTCCCTCCTTCTATGAATACAAGTCCGGGACCCGTCACCTGATCATAACTCTGGACAACTTCAAAACCTCCCCAATCAGAATCATTATATTCCCATCCCGTGGTAGTCGATTTGTCACCTGTCTGTGTAATATCTCCTCCACCACATGAAAACAGGAAAAAAACTGTCAGCAGAAAAGGAAGAAACCTGGCTGTTTTTCTCATGGCACTAGTATTTTATTATTCAATTTAAATTCAAATATAATTTATTTTTTTATTCAATTTAACCCTCTTTCCCAAAAATAACTAAAATATAGGGAATTTTATTGCCTCACTCCTCGAGCGTTGTCTGCTTTGATATTGTATTTTCAGTATGAAATTCAGCTCATGGGCCCCGGCATTACGCACTTGTGAATAAGTATTTAAAACATTAAAATCATAAGAATAAACCAGCCTGAACATCTCATTCGAATATCCGGCGCAGAACACAGTGCCACTGAGCTTAACAGGAAGGTTGTGCCTCATCATTAAACCCGCGAAAATGGGACCTGTCCATATATCCATCCCATAATTGAACTGGTTATGGCCACCCTGGTATATCACAACAGCATTGGGATTGAGCCTGACCGCCTCCTTACCGAACCTTCGTTCATATATTGGTATTATGGCTCCCCCGTGAGCAGTGAACTTCCAGGGCATGGCGATCCTCTTTACCCTGCTGAATGACATATTGGGCCTGTTCAGGTGATGTACGGCCACACCTGCATATGCAAAACGCGAAATACCCAGGAAACCAACGGCAAAATCAGGATATCCCTTTCCTTCTGCATAACTTTCATGATTATCAGGATCAATTGTTCCGTCCCCATTCAGTTCCTCACTGAAAATCAGTCCGCCCGTATTCAGCGACCGGTAAGAATAGCTTGCCTGTATGCCTGCACTCATTGTCAAGCTCTGCGAAACCACCAGGCTGTAGGCATAAATGGCATCAAAAGACAGCAGTTTGAGGACGCCGCCTTCCTGCACATCATGCATGATATTAAAACCCAGACCGCCCTGCATCAGTTCCACATACTGGTCATACGAGGCATTGTATGTAACATAGCTGGATCCGAGTGCGGGTAAATGATTCCTGTAGCTCAGAGAGATCCTGCGGCTTTCGGATGTGCCTGCAAAGGCCGGATTCAGGTACAGGGAACTGGCATATTGCTGCGACAGGAAAGGATCCTGTGCAGCAAGATCCAAAAATCCCAGTAATATGCTCAATCCCGTATAAATCAGTGTCCTTTTCATGTTTGTTTCACCCTGCTGTTCATCTTTAACTTTTACTTAACGCCAGGTGCGTCCTGCAGATAGCCGCCCTCTTACAATAACTTTTAATTTTGTTTCGTTAAACTTGTGAAATTAAACATAATATTTCATCAACTTATTTCACCGGAGCCTTCAATATGAGAAAACTCCTGCTGCTCCTGCTGCTTATCTCCAGCCATCTCTATTCCCAGGTATCACCTGGCGACAGGACCATAAACTGGAATCCTGTACGGGTAACACCCGAAAAGGTTTATTACCTGAATTTTACAGGGGCCAGCTATCCTGATATAACCTCCTTAGTACCAAATTATTATGAGCTTATAAAAATAGGAAATAATTTCGAACCAGATATCGAGATCTTTAATAAAAAATTTGAAATTATTGATAACCAAGAGCTTAGCAATATTTCCGGCCTTGAATCCCTGTCCGGGGAACTGCATATCCGGACCGGGGTACAGCTTGCCAGGAAACAGGCATACCTCAGCTTACAGTTCATTCCCCTGAGGCGGAATGCCTCGTCAGGACAGGTAGAAAGGCTGGTCAGTTTTTCCTACAGGATAAGTGATAAAGGAACGGGGGGGCCGGGTTCCCTTAAATCAGCCGCTGTCCGGGCTGAAAGCACCGAAGCAGCAAATTCCTTCCTCAGATCAGGGTACTGGTATAAGATCAGGGTGGAAGAGGACGGGATCTACAGCCTCAGTTTCGAGGAGCTCCGTTCCATGGGTTTCAACGATCCCGGCAATATCAGGATTTTCGGGAATGCAGACGGATTGCTGCCGGTAATGAACTCCCAGGCCGTTGACGATGATCTGACCGAGATCCCCCGGTCCGCCATGGACGATCAGATCATTTTCTACGGAAGGGGGCCCCATAGCTGGAAGTACGATACCCTGACTGCCTTTTACAACCGGACCATACACTCCTTTACTGATGCAAATTATTATTTCCTGACTGCTGATCACGGCCTGGGCAGGACCGTTCAGGAAATTCCGGATGTGGCAGGACCAGCCAACCGTTTTATTTCGGATTTTGATGCCCTGTACCATCATGAACTGAACGACCGGAACCTCATCAAATCAGGCAGTGAATGGTACGGGGACCATTTCGACATACAGACCACCCATACTTTCAGTTTTGATGTTCCCGGGATTGTCAGCGCCGACGGTGTAAAAATGAAGGTCCGGGTACTGGCAGCCGCCTCCGCAGAAAGCAGCTTTTCCATCACAGCTGATGATCATTTCATGGGCAGTATTGAGATTCCTGAAACGCACCTGGAACATTATACCGCTAATGCTGCCTATGCTGAAACACGGAGTTATACTTACCGTCCTGCCGGATCGCCGACAGAAATAGAACTCCGGTATAACAAGAGTTCCGCCTCTGCACAAGGCTGGCTTGATTACCTGACCATAAACGCCAGGAGGAAAATACGACTGGATGAGGACCAGTTGCATTTCAGGGATGCATCTTCGGTGGGAGAAGGGAACATCACGGAATTTACTGTTGATGCCGGTGAGACATCAATCAGCGTATGGGACATTACCGATCCCGACAGTCCGGCCGCCATGAGGACAAGCAGCAATTCCGGAACACTTCGCTTCAGCAGCCATACATCCCGGTTGAGGGAATTCATTGCTTTTAAGACAGGTGGAGGGTTTCTGGAACCAATTACCAAGGGGGATGATGTGGGGGTGGTACCCAACCAGAACCTCCACGGATCGGGTCAACCGGATTACATTATTATTTCTCATCCCGATTTTATAAACCAGGCCCGAAGGCTGGCCTCATACAGGCATGATCACAGCGATCTGGACACCCTGGTAGTGACCCCGCAGCAGGTTTATAATGAATTTTCCTCCGGCAGGCCGGACGTTTCGGCACTCAGGAACTTCGTCCGGATGTTCTATTCCAGGGCTGCCGGTGAATCAGACATGCCCCGCTACCTCCTGCTCTTCGGGGACGGGTCCTATGACAACAGGAGCCAGGATGTGCAAAACACCAACTACATTCTTACCTATCAATCTCAAAACTCCCTGAGTCCGGTTGCCTCCTTCGTTACTGATGACTTTTTCGGCTTACTCGATTCCTATGAAGGCGGCTCAACCGGGTTGATGGATATAGGTATCGGACGATTCCCTGTGAGTTCGGTGGAAGAAGCAACTGACCTGGTCAATAAAACAATGGGGTATAGCCAACCCGATAAGATGGGTGACTGGCGCAACACCATTTGTTTTATAGGAGATGATGATGACGGGAATACTCATATGGAACAGGCTGACGAACTAGCCAGGTATGTTGAAAATCTCTATCCCTCCTTCACTATTTCCAAGATTTACCTCGATGCCTACAGGCAAACAGTCACACCCTCGGGAGAGTTTTACCCGGATGTGAACGAAGCACTCAACCGGCGGATCAATAAAGGAGCACTGGTCATTAACTATACCGGTCACGGGGGAGCACGCGGACTTGCTCATGAACAGATCCTTAATTCCAACGATATAGTCAGCTGGGAAAATCATGACAGGCTGCCGCTGTTCATGACGGCTACCTGCGAATTCAGCCGCTTTGACAATTACGAGGAAACATCTGCCGGGGAACTGGTACTGCTGAATCCGGACGGGGGAGGGATAGCCCTGCTGTCAACCACCCGGCTGGTGTATTCCGGTCCCAACCAGGCCCTGAGCAAGAACTTTTATGAATTCGTATTTGAGAAGGACCCGGATAACAAAAACCGCCGGCTGGGTGACATCATCAGACTGACCAAGATAAATACTGCTACCGGTAACCAGAAAAGGAATTTTTCCCTGCTTGGCGACCCTGCCTTGGAACTGGCTTACCCCAGGCACAGGATAGTAGCGACCGCTATAAACGGGATCAGCACCTCGGAGGCGACCGATACCCTGAAGGCATTGAGTACGGTGAGTATATCCGGAAAAATAACCGATGAGCAGGGCTCTCTGCTCAGCGATTTTGACGGCATACTGTACCCGACCGTTTTTGATAAATCGGACCAGGTGATAACCCTTGCCAACGACGGCGGCAATCCCTTTTCCTTTGTGATAAGGAGCAGGATACTATATAAGGGTAAGGCCACCATTACAGACGGCGAATTTACCTTCAAATTCGTAGTCCCCAAGGACATATCCTATTACTACGATTACGGAAGGCTCAGTTTTTATGCCAGCAGTGCCAGCGAAGATGCCAGCGGCTTCTATGACCGGGTGCTTATCGGGGGTTCCTCCCTCTCAGCCGCTTCGGATGATACGGGTCCCGGTATCAGTATCTATATGAATGATGAAAATTTTGTCTCCGGGGGGATCACTGATGCTCAGCCTACACTGTTGGTATTTGTCAGCGACAGCAGCGGGATCAATACAATCGGGAGCGGAATAGGCCATGATATAACCGCCGTCCTCGACGACAATACCAACAACTCCTTCGTGCTGAATGATTTTTACGAAGCCAATACTGATTCATACCGGGAAGGAAGGATCTCCTACCGTTTTAAAAGCCTCAGTGAAGGGGAACACAAACTGGCCCTTAAGATCTGGGATGTTCATAACAATTCATCAGAAGATTATATAAATTTCATTGTCACCGGCTCTGAGGATTTCATCCTGAAGAGGGTATTGAATTATCCAAATCCTTTTACCACAAGCACCTCTT
>CAZILN010000405.1:0-1957 GCA_964540005.1 uncultured Bacteroidaceae bacterium
ATCCCTGGCGGTAAAGCGCCCTGACCTGTCGTGATCGTCCCAGTTTTCGCGAGCCATTATCCCGGGTACAAAAATGAAACTAACCAGGGTGGCAATTATTCCGCTGGCCACCAGAGGGATCCTGGTTTTCATAAAATCATAGAGATACAGCACTCCAAGGCCTATCCAGATGGAAAAGGCATAGAAGGATGCAGCATAGGAATAATCCCGCTCGCGGGGTTCCTGCGGTTTCTGGTTAAGATATACGACAATAGCAATCCCGGTTAAAATAAACAGGAGAAGGATGACAAAGAAGTTCCTTTTATCTTTCTGGTAATGATAAAGCAATCCAATAATGCCAAGTAACAATGGCAGCATGTAATAAACATTCCTGGAAGGATGGTTCATCATATGATCAGGATATTTGTCCATGCTCCCGATTTTCATCTCATCAATGAATTTAATACCGGTGATCCAGTTGCCGTTTAGGATACCACCATGGCCCTGCACATCATTCTGCCTTCCCGAAAAATTCCACATGAAATATCTGAAATACATATGTCCCAGCTGGTACTTAAAAAAGAATGCCAGGTTGGTTCCGAAGGAAGGTTTTGTAAGCATTTGTTCCTCCCCGCTACGGGTCCGTACCCTGACGGATCTCCCTTTTATATCCACCCAGTTCTGGTATGCCTGTACATGGACAGGATCATTGCTGTACATCCTGGGGAAAAAAGTTGTGAGTGATTCATCAAAAACATATTCAGCCCTTCTGTCTATGATCTTGTATTTTCCGTCTATCTGCCTGTAGGTGGGACTCCCTTCCTTGGTACTTAAGATTGGCGCATTGTAATATTGCCCTTTCACCAGGGGCCTGTTGCCGTATTGTTCGCGGTTCAGGTAGGATATCAGTTCAAAGACTGTTTCCGGGTTGTTCTCATCCATGGGAGGATTGGCCAGGGAGCGGATTACAATCATTGAAAAAGAGGAATATCCGATAATAATAACTGTAAAGGATAAAATTATGGTATTGAGGACTACCTTCTTGTGTTTATGTGTATAGTATACTCCATAGGTAATAGAAGCGATCAGGGCAAGCGAGATGAATATTATACCACTTGAATATGGCAGTCCGAAACCGTTAACAAACAACAGCTCGAACCAGGATATAAAATTTACGAATCCCACGATGATCCCGTACATCATAATTGCCAGCAGAACCACCGATAATATCAGTGCATACATGATCCCTCTGGGACTGACCTTGTACTTCTTAAAATAATAAACCAGTACGATTGCAGGTATGGCCAGAAGGTTAAGCAGGTGGACACCAATGGAAAGCCCCATGAGGTATGCGATCAGGATGATCCATCGATTTGCCCCCGGCTGGTCGGCAACGTTTTCCCATTTCAGTATAGCCCAGAATACTACTGCTGTGAACAGGGATGAGGTTGCATAGGTTTCAGCTTCAACGGCAGAGAACCAGAAGGTATCAGAAAAGGCATACGCCATGGCCCCGACAAGGCCGCTGCCGATTATGGCGATTATATTACCAAGTGAATACTCGTCTGTTTTAATAATGAGTTTTTTTGCAAGATGGACTATGGTCCAGAACAAAAACATGATAGTGGCTCCGCTGACCAGTCCTGACAGCGCATTGATCATTTTAGCGGCATGTGCAGGATCAGAGGCAAAGAGAGAAAAGAAACGGGACAGGATCATGAAGAAAGGGGCTCCGGGGGGATGTCCGACTTCCAGCTTGTAAGCGCTGGCAATAAATTCCCCGCAATCCCATAAACTGGTTGTCGGTTCGATGGTAAGAAGGTAAACCGTGCTGGCAGCCAGGAATATGATCCAGCCGCTTATATTGTTCCAGAGGGTAAATTTCTTCATCTGAAAGTTTTTACTTTAATTAGCCAATGAGGAGGTTTTCATCTGAAAGTTCGTGTTTTGATTCATCAAGGATCAGGGTTTCACTGAT